>CAIYWM010000224.1 GCA_903929895.1 uncultured Alphaproteobacteria bacterium | reverse complement strand
GGGCGGAGGGGGCATGACCCCATCGCCCTCGCAAGACGAGGGCACTTCCCCTTTGCGGAGTCCGCAAAGGGGAAGAGTCCGAAAGCTCAATCCTCGCGATCGAACCGCATCTTCTTGATGCGGCCGGTCGAGACCTCGAGTGCGACGATCCGGCCGTCGCGGTCGCGGACCAGATGGGCGAGCTGGGTGGCCTTGATCCAGCTGCCCGGCGATTCCACCTCGACCGTGTCGGCATCGAGGCCGCGCACGATCCACGGCGCACCGCCCGAGATCAGCGGTCCGCCGACTTCCATCTTCCAGTCCCCGCCGTCGCGGGTGATGCGCCACACGGCGGCGCAGTCGGACGAGACGTAGGTCCCGGCGAGGTCGGCCGGCACCGCGGCGCGCTTGCCCATCTTGTTGAACGTCAGGATGCGGCCCGCGCCGAGATCGACCTTCAGCGTGCCCTTGGGACCAGGCTTCAGGGCGAACTCGTAGGAGCCGCGTTCGGCCGCCAGCCAGCCGCCGGCGCGGCGGCCCAGCGCGAACGGCAGGCCGTTCTGCGTCACGGTGGCCTCGCCGTTGCGCCACGCCAGGTCGAACAGCGATGGCTCGCCTGCATTGAACCAGGTCCCGGCGAGCGGCTTGATCTCGGCCGCCGTGATCGGGGCCAGCGCGGGCTTCATCCGCCTGTCGCCCTCGAGGGCGAGCGCAGCGATCGTGCGGGCGCGTCGCCACGGATCGATGCTGCCCAGGTTGGCGATCACCACGACCGTGAGACCGGCCTTGGGCACGCGCAGGAATTCCGTGCGGAAGCCCGGCCACAGGCCACCGTGGCCGACCGTCTGCAGGCCGCGCAACTCCTCGACGGCGACGCCACGGCGGTAGTTGTTGGCGTGGCCGCCGGTGAGGCCCGCGATGGCCGTGAGCTGCGCCGGGATCGTCTTGCCCAGGAAGGGCTTGTCGAAATGCTGGCTCCAGATCAGCAGGTCCTCGACGGTCGAGGTGAGCCCGCCTTCGCCGCCCTGCGGATAGGCGTGCGCGGCGCGGCGGAAGCCCTGCTCGCGGTCGCCGAGATAGCCGGTGGCGAGGTTCGGGATCACCGCATCGATCTCGGCCACGAGTGACGTGTGCGCCATGCCGAGCGGCTTGAAGATGCGTTCGGCCAGCACCTCGCCGAGCTTCTTCTTCGCGAGCTTCTCGACGATCAGGCCGAGCAGCAGGAAGTTGGTGTTGCTGTAGAGGAAGCGGCTGCCCGGCGCGAAATTGAGGTGCCGGTTGCGGGTGCAGGCATCGAACAGGTCTTCGGCGCGCGCCGGCTTGTCCAGTCCATGGCCGCCCAGCCGCAGCAGCTCGAGGAAGTCGGGCAGGCCGCTCGAATTGCGCATCATCTGGTCGATCGTGACCGGCAGCGGCGGCAGCTCGGGGAGATACTTGTGCGGCGGACCGGAGAGCTTGAGTTTGCCCTCGGCCGCCAGCATGAGGGCGGCCGTCACCGTGAACTGCTTGCTTACGGAGGCGATGCGAAAGCGGGTGTCGGGACGGATCGGGACGCCGAGCTCGATGCTGGCCAGGCCGAAGCCCTTGCAGAACTCGATCTCGCCGTCGCGCATCACGCCGACGACGGCGCCCGGCGAACCGGGCTTGGTGTAAGGGGCAAACAACGCGTTGACGCGCCGCTCGAAGACGGTGGACTCGATGGCTTTCGACATGCAGGCCAGTCAATCGAAGCGGCTCGCCCTTGTAAAGGCGAGCAGTTAGGCTCGCGCGAAATACGGAGGGAATGCGCGCGATGGACCGTCAGTTCGTGAAGATCGAGAAGGGGCTGGGGCCGCAGGGGCGCATCGCCGTCGTGCGCTTCGATCGCGGCGACAACATCAATGCGCTGAGCCAGCAGGCGATGCGCGAGCTGCGCGACGTGCCGCGTGAGTTCGAGGACGATCTCGAGACCTCGGTCGTGATCCTGACGGGTTCGGCGAAAGCGTTCTCAGCCGGCTTCGACCTCAAGGATGGCGACGGGCGCGCCCGCGACGGCCTGCCGATCGGCGAGCGCATCCATCGCCAGCGCCTGGGACCGAAGATGTGCAAGGCGTGGCAGGACATGGACCAGGTGACCATTGCCGCGATCGAGGGCCACTGCATCGGCGGTGGCGCGGCGCTGGTCGTGTCGCTCGACTTCCGCACCTGCGGCCGCTCGGCCCATTTCCGCATTCCCGAGATCGAACTCGGCATGAACATGAGCTGGGGCTCGATCCCGCGCATGCTGGCGCTGATGGGCCCGGCGCGCACCAAACAGGCGGTGATCCTGGCGTCGGACCGGATCGGTGCGGCGGAGGCGCTGGACTGGGGACTCGTCGAGACGGTCGTGGAGGATGGCCAGGCGCTCGCCGCGTCGATGGCCTTCGCCGAGCGCATCGCCCGCCAGCCGCCCATTCCGGTGCGCATGACCAAGACCACGGTCAACCGCCTCGCCCATGCGCTCGACGATCTCGGCAGCCACATGGACGCCGACCAGAACGTGCTGACCGGCCTGACGGAGGACTACAAGGAAGGAACGTCGGCCTTTCGCGAGAAGCGCAAGCCGGTGTTCAAGGGACGCTAAGAGTCATCGCTGGGAGCGCGCCACACCAGTGGCGCGTCATTTTCATGAGCATGAGCGCCACTGGAGTGGCGCGCTCCCAGCAAAGACTTTCGCGCTCAGAGCGTCCGTGTCGGCAGCTGGTCGACGATGGCCTGGCGTGACGGGTCGTCAAGCATGGCCCAGCGGCCGATCTCGTCGATCGTGCGCTTGCAGCCCAGGCACAAGCCGCTCTTCTGGTCGAGCTTGCAGATGCCGATGCAGGGCGACATCACGCGACGGACCATGGACGATGGCGACGGCGTCATCGAGACGTCAGGGCTTCTTGCCGAGTTCCGCGAGCTGGCTCTGCAACTCGTCGAGCTTGCGCTTGAGGTCGTCGATCGCGGCATCGCCGGTGGGCGCCGAGGTCTCTGCCTTGGGCGGTTCATGGCCGTTGGCCGCCGGCGGGGGGGCCTGTCCACCGGGCTGGCCGCCGGGCCCGGTGCCGAACGGATTGAACATGCGCATGGCGTTCTCGAACATCGCCATGTTCTGCTTGCCCATCGACTCGAATTGCTGGAACGGATTGAAGCCGAAGGCGTTCTGCATGTAGCGGCGCATCTGGTCCTGATTGCGCGCGAACTGGGTCATCGACATCTCGAGATACTGCGGCACCACGCCCTGCAGGCTGTCGCCGTAGAAGGAGATGAGCTGGCGCAGGAAGGGGATCGGCAGCAGAGTCTGGCCGCCCTTGCTCTCTTCCTCGAAAATGATCTGCGTCAGGACGGAACGCGTGATCTCGTCGCCGGTCTTGGCGTCGTAGACGACGAAGTCGGTCTTGTCCTTCACCATCTGGGACAGATGATCCAGCGTCACATAGGCCGAGGTCGCGGTATTGTAGAGCCGTCTGTTCGCGTACTTCTTGATCACCACCGGCGCCGCTTTCGGTCCGCCTTCGGGTACTGCCTGGTCGGCCATTACGCTTCGCTCCTCTAGCTCCCGCGCGCTGTGAACGCTCGTTTACTCAGGGTTGGCCACCTTAGCGCCGATGCCGCAGTGCGACAAGGCAACCTTCGCCGATGAAAGCAGCGTTGGCGCGGCTATGCGTTATACTGCGGACATGGTCTCCGGAAACGACGACAAGACGGCCGGTACAACCGGATCAAGCGCCGAATTCGACAGGCTGGCCCGGCGCTATCTCGATCTGTGGCAGGCCCAGCTGGCCGGGCTCGCGTCGGATCAGGCGGTGACCGAGCAGATCGCCCGTCTGTTCGCGGCCGCGAACGCCCAGGTTGCTTCGGCCTTGCAGGTTGCCCAGGGAGCGTCCCATGCAGACACGACTAGGTCCCCGTCCGCTGCCGCTCCATCTGGGAACGGCCCTGATGACCTGGGCGAGCTCCGAAAGCGCGTGGAAGCTCTTGAAGCCCGGCTCGCAGAACTCGAGTCCCGCACGCGAACCTCCTGAGTCGCTGGCGGCGCTCCTGCCGGAGATCGGTGCTCTCGAAGCACGGTCGGGCGCCGGGCAGTTCGAACAGGCGCTGCAGCGCGAGATACGCCGGCGCATGGAGCGGCTGGCCGATGGCGTCCTCGCCTATCAACGGAACGACGTCCATCGCACCCTCGTCGATCCGCCCGCCGTCTGGCGCGAGGGCAACACGCGCCTGCTCGATTTTGGCGCCACGAATCGCGGCGCACGCAAGCGCGGAGCGCGCGCCGTGCTGGTCGTGCCCTCGCTGATCAATCGCTGGGAAGTGCTCGACCTCACGGAAGAGAAGAGCCTGCTGCGCGCCATGGCGGCGGCGGGGCTGCGGCCCTATCTCGTCGATTGGGGAACGCCCAACGACGAAGAACGCGGCTTCGACACCACCGCTTACGTGGCGCGGCTCGAGCGGGCGTTGGGTTACGTGGCCAAGCGGGCCCGCCGGGCGCCGGCGGTCCTGGGTTATTGCATGGGCGGCACGCTCACCGTGGCGCTGGCCGCGCGCAAGCCGCGCCGCGTCGCCGGTCTCGCGCTGATGGCGGCGCCGTGGGATTTCCATGCCGACCGCACTGGTCATGCTTTCCTGCTGTCGACGGGGCCGCTGCTGGCGCAGCTCGCCGATCGCGTCGGCGAGCTGCCGGTCGACATCCTGCAGACCCTGTTCTGGTCGCTCGATCCCTGGCTCTCGGTGAAGAAGTTCGGCCGCTTCCTCGGCATGGACCCGCAGGGGGAGCATGCGAAGGAGTTCGTGCTGCTCGAGGACTGGCTGAACGGCGGCGCGCCGCTCGCCGGCCCGACGGCGCGCGAGTGCCTCGTCGACTGGTACGGCGACAATACGCCGGGCAGCAACAAGTGGGTCGTCGGCGGACGTCGCATCGTGCCCGCGAAGATCAAGGTGCCGTCGCTGGTCATGATCCCCTCGGGCGACCGCATCGTGCCGCCGCTGTCGGCCGCCGCGCTGGCTGACCCGAAGAGGGGCCTGAAGAATGCTAGGCGGATCGACCTGCCGCTCGGCCATATCGGCATGGTGGTGAGCGGCCGCGCCCGCGAGCTGTGCTGGAGCCCCCTGATCGAGTGGATCTCCGCTCTCCCCGTCCGGCGGTCCCGTGTCGTCACCGGCTAGGTCCTTCGACGGGCGCGTGCCGGCGATCTGGGCGGCGTTGCTGACGGTCTCCGTCTTCGCCCATGCGCATGTCGAGATGGCGAACGAGGCCGCGCGCGGCTTTCCGATGGCCTACGGCACGGTCCTGGCGATTCAGGTGTCCAGCCATCTCGTCGTCGCGGCCCTGCTGCCCGCGATCTACTGGCTGCACCGGCGCTGGCCGATCCCCGACCATCGGCGCAATCTCCTGATCCACGTCGCGGCGGTGGTGCCGTTCAGCATCGCCCACACGCTGGGCATGGCGGCGCTCAGGTACCTGTGGTTCGGCGGCATCGTCGGCGTGCCGCACAGCTTTCCGCTCACCCTCGACCGGTTGGTCTACGAATTCGCGAAGGACATCATCGCCTACGCCCTGCTGAGCGCTGGCGCCGTGGCGCTGCGTCATTATCTGACGCGGCCGGCTCCTTCGGTGGCCGCCGAACCAGCCGTGGTGTCGGACCCGCCGGCCGAACCCTTGCCCGAGCGCTTCGTCGTGCGCCGCAAGGGCCGCGAGATCATGGTCGAGGTCGCCGACATCGACTGGATCGAGGCCGCGGGCAATTACGCCGTGCTGCATGTCGGCGACGAGACCTTCGAGATCCGCTCGTCGCTCACGAAGCTGGAAGGCGAGCTCGATCCGAAACGTTTCGTGCGCGTGCACAAATCGCACCTGGTCAACATCGCCCGGGTCGTCGAGGTGACGCCCTGGGTAAGCGGCGACTGGCGCATCCGCCTGCAGGGCGGCGCCGAAGTGAACCTGAGCCGGCGCTATCGCCAGCGATTCGAGGCCCTGGCCCCCGTCCGGGCCTGACCGGACGTCCCACGGCGCCTGCCGGTCGTCCCACCGGACGCACCGGTCGTCACAAAACGGCGCGGACTCAAAGACTTGCAGGGTAGTCGAGGGCATCCGCCACCCGGAACCTCGTCATGCAGTCTGTCGCCTTTGCCCCTCGCCGCGCCGATCTCGACTGGCTTCGCGTCCTCGCCTTCGGCCTTCTGATCTTCTACCACGCCGGCATGGCCTGGTCGGGCTGGAGCTGGCACGTCACCAGCCCCGACAGCCTGGAAGGGCTGCGAGAGGCCATGCGGTTCCTGAACCGCTGGCGCATGCCGCTGATCTTCCTGGTCTCGGGCGCGGCGATCATGCTGGCGCTCGGCGATCGCACGCCGGGAGCGTTCGTCCGCGATCGCCTGAGGCGCCTGGCGTTGCCGCTGGCCTTCGGCATGGTCGTGATCGTGCCGCCGCAGGTCTATCTGGAGCGGCTCTATCGCGGCCAGTTCACCGGCTCGTTCCTGCAATGGCTGCCGCACGCCTTCGACGGCGTCTACCCGCAGGGCAACCTGAGCTGGCATCACCTCTGGTTCCTGGCCTACGTCCTCGTGCTGACGCTGGTGCTGCTGCCGGTCTTCCTGTGGGCGCGGTCGGCGTCGGGACAGGCGGCCGTTGCGCGGGCCGGCCGGATCGCCGCCCGCCTCGGCCTGCAGTGGCTGATGGTCCTGCCGCTCGCCGCCTCGACCCTCTGGCTGGCGCCGATCTCGTGGAACGTCAACGGGCTGGTCGGCGACTGGCACGGCCTCGTCTCCTATGGCGCGCTGCTGCTCTACGGCGCCTTCATCTTCGGATCGTCCGACCTTCTGACGGCGTTGCAGGGCCAACGCTTCTTCTCGCTGGCCGTCGGGCTCTTCGCGTACGCGATCCTCTACACCGGCTTCTTCGCCGGCACCGTCCGGGAGACCATTCCGCCGGAGGTTCGGCCGCTCTTTGCGCTGCTGTCGGCGATCAACGTCATGGCGTGGCTGTTCGCCATCATCGGCTTCGCGTACCGCCACCTGAACCGACGGCCGGCCTTCCTGACCGAGGCGACGGAGGCGGTTTATCCCTTCTATCTGCTGCACCAGACCGTGACCGTGATCGCCGTCTATTGGCTGTTGAAACTCGACGTGCCGCCGGTCGCGGGATTCTTCGCGGCGGTCCTGGTCACCTTCCTTGGAACCGCACTGCTCTATGTCGGCGTTGTCAGGCCGGTCGGGTTCCTGCGGCCGTTGTTCGGCATGAGAGGCGCGGCAGCAACGTCGGCCCGGGCGGCCGAACCTGAAGCCGTTTCCAGGAAAGGTTGACGATGTCTACTGTGTGAGATTAGGATGAGTAGACGGTGTCAACCGGACGTCTTCCAAGGCCAGGCCGTTTCCTTTTCTCGCGACGAGGTGGTCCATGCTCTCCCGCAGCCTTTCCCTATACTCCCTGCTCTCCGTTGCGTTGTTGGTGGGCACGCCCAGCGATGCGCGCGCAGCCGATATCGTGATCAATGTCTCGGGCATCAGCGAAGCCCGTGGCTCGATCGGCTGCGCGCTGTTTCCCGACGGTCGCGGCTTTCCCATGGACAACTCGGGCGCCACGGCTCTCTGGCTTCCTGCTGATCCGAAGGGCGTGAGCTGCCGATATGCCAACCTGCCCGACGGCACCTACGCCGTTTCGGTATCGCATGATCTCAACGGCAACCGCCGGACCGACACCAACTTCCTCGGCATGCCCACCGAAGCCTGGGGCGTGTCGAACAATGCGCGGCCGACGATGCGCGCACCGCGCTTCGATGAAGCGGCGTTCAAGGTCGTCGGCGGACAATCCGTTACGATCGACGTCAGGCTGGCCAGGTGACGCGCGCATCCGCCGGGCTGGCGCCTGTCGGGTTGCCACGACGGCGATGAGCCCGGATATTGGGCTGTGTCGTGCGTGGAGTGACGAGTCACCGGGATGGCGAAAAAGACGGACGCAAGGGCGAGGCCGCGGAAACGTCCGGCGGACTTGCGTGAGGCCTGTGTCGAGGAAGCCCTGGCCATCGTCGGCGAATCGGGCCTCGAAGCGCTCAGCCTGAGGGAAGTCGCCCGCCGGCTGCACGTCTCCCATCAGGCGCCCTACAAGCATTTCGCCAGCCGCGACCATATTCTGGCGGAGGTCGTGGGTCGGGCCTTTGCCGGCTTCGCCCGGCATCTCGATGCCCGACCGCGCAGCGCAGACCCCATGGAGGATCTCGCGCAGCTGGGGCTCGCCTATCTCGGCTTTGCGCGCACCCATCCGCTGCACTACCGACTCATGTTCGGCACGCCGCTTCCCGATCCGGGGCGGCATCCCGAAATGATGAAGCAGGCGAGGCACGCTTTCGCGATCCTCCTCGACGGCGTGGCGCGCCTGCACGGCCGGCCGGTCGACACGCTCTCGGAACTCGACGCCCTCTTCGTCTGGGCCTCGATGCATGGCCTGGCCGGCATTCTACAGTCGCACGCCCTGCACACGCTGGATCTGAAGGACAGCGTCCTCAGTGCCGCCATTCCTCACGCCCTGCTCAAGATCCGGTTTGCCCTGGACGGTGACGAGCGTGCGAAGCAGGCCCCGGCGGGGCAGTAGCCCGCGGTCCTTGCCCCGGTGGGCGGCGGGCCGTAAAAATGGCCGCCAAGGGCGGCAGGCCAGCCAGGAGGATCATATGACCACGGACATCGTCATCGCGAGCGCAGCGCGCACGCCAATCGGCTCGTTCAACGGTGCGTTCGGCGCCGTGCCGGCCCACGATCTCGGCAAGGTCGCGATCAAGGGCGCACTCGAGCGCGCCAACGTGAAGCCCGAGGAAGTCGACGAAGTCATCATGGGCCAGATCCTGACCGGCGGTCAGGGCCAGAACCCGGCGCGTCAGGCGGCCGTCAATTCCGGCATCCCGGTCGATAAGACCGCGCTCGGCATCAACCAGCTCTGCGGCTCCGGCTTGCGCGCCGTCGCCTTCGGCTGGCAGGCGATCCGCAACGGCGACGCCAGCATCATGGTGGTCGGCGGCCAGGAGAGCATGAGCCAGGCGCCGCACGCTGCCTATATGCGCGACGGCACGAAGATGGGCGAGTTCAAGATGCTCGACACCATGCTGAAGGATGGGCTGTGGGATGCCTTCCACGGCTATCACATGGGCAACACCGCCGAGAACGTCGCGCAGAAGTTCCAGATCACGCGCGCCGAGCAGGATGCGTTCGCCGTGTCGTCGCAGAACAAGGCCGAGGCGGCGCAGAAGTCCGGCCGCTTCAAGGACGAGATCGTCCCGGTGACGGTGAAGACGCGCAAGGGCGAGGTCGTCGTCGACACCGACGAGTTCCCGCGTCACGGCACGACGATCGAGGCGCTGGGCAAGCTGCGTCCGGCCTTCACCAAGGAAGGCGGCTCGGTCACCGCCGGCAACGCCTCGGGCATCAATGACGGCGCCGCGGCACTGGTGCTGATGAGCGCCGATGAGGCCAAGAAGCGCGGCATCACCCCGCTTGCGAAGATCGTGTCCTGGGCGACCACGGGCGTCGATCCGTCGATAATGGGCATCGGCCCGGTAACGGCCTCGCAGGCCGCGCTGAAGAAGGCCGGCTGGACGGTCAAGGATCTCGACCTCGTCGAAGCCAACGAGGCGTTCGCCGCCCAGGCGGTCGCCGTCGGCAAGCAGCTCGGCCTCGACGAGACGAAGCTCAACGTCAACGGCGGCGCGATCGCGCTCGGCCATCCGATCGGCGCCTCGGGCGCCCGCGTCCTGACCACGCTGCTGTATGAAATGCAGAAGCGTGACGCCAAGAAGGGCCTCGCCACCCTGTGCATCGGCGGCGGCATGGGCATCGCCATGTGCGTCCAGCGCGACTGATCTTCGCTCGACGCTTCAGAGTTCAATCGCCCGAAGGATCGCTCCTTCGGGCGTTTTCATTACGACAACCTCAGCCTGAGGAGCATCGCGCAGCGATGCGTCTCGAAGGATGAGGTAAGTGCTTGGATCGATTCAGTTCATTTCCGGCCAGCCTCTCAGGATGAGGGGGAGGCCGAACTTGAGGCGGCGAGAATTCTACGGATTGTAATAGGTGCCGACCTGCGTGCCCTGCCGGACGAGGCGTCGCCCGTCCTCCTGGGAAAGCCACAGGAGCTCGGCATCGTTGGTTCCCTTGGGCTGTGCCAGCAGGAAGCGCGTCTCGCCCGCCACGACGGTGATGATCACCTCGGTGCTCTCGCTGCTGCCGAAGGCGCGCAGGTCGTAGGGATTGGGCGGCAGGTCCAGGCGCATCCAGGTCGAGCCGGTCAGCCCGCCGACCGGATGGCGGCTCGTGGAGATGAGGATGCTCTGCGCATCCGGCGGGGCGGTGTCGCGCACGATGTAGAGCGCTGCCATACCGTCCTTGGCAACCGGGAAGGAAGCCGTGCCATAGGCCTGATACCAGGGCGAAGACGAGTTCTGGCAAGCGGACAGGAAAAGCGCCAGCAACGCGGCGCCTAGAAACTTCATCATGCAACGACCTCCGGCGGCAAAGTCCGACGGACCGGCCTGCGGGTCAAGCCTCAGGCTGTCGCTGGTGCCGGCAGGACGCGCAGGCGCGCCAGCGGTGACAGGACGATGACGAGGGTCGACAGCGCGAACGCCACGGCGATCAACAGCAGGGCCGCTTGCATCCCGGCCTGTGCCGCCACCAGACCACCGGCCAGGGCGCCCAGGGGGCGCACGCCGTAGATCGCGGTCTGGACGGTGGCGTTGACCCGGCCCATCAGGGCTGAGGGCGTCACGAGCTGGCGGACCGTCGTCTGGCAGATCAGCCACAGCATCGGCCCGAAGCCCACCAGGAAATAGCCGGCGGCCGTAAGGGCGAAGCCGTGGCCCGAGGGGGCCGCCAGGAACAGGAAGGCGGCGACCACCGAAACGGCCGGTCCAAAGATCAGGGTCACGAACGGCGGCAGTTGGCGGGTGCAGAGCGGCGCCACCAGCGCGCCCAGGATCAGCCCGGCCCCATAGGCCGATTGCGCGAGGCCCATATGCGCCGGCTCGAGGCCGAGCGGTCCCAGCGCCAGTGGCGCCCAGATGGCAAGCAGCGCGAAGAAGGCGAAGTTCCAGAAGATCGCGCAGAGGCTGATGCCGCGCAGCAGCTCATTGCGGATGACGAAGGCCGTGCCGACGAGGATGGCGCTGGCGAGGGTCGGACGCTCGGCACCCGTCGTCGGGGCCGTGCCTTCCGGCAACGCGAGCACGCAGACCAGCGCCAGGGCGGCCCCCAGGGCTGCGAACGCATAGCCCCAGGTGGGCGACAGATGCTGGGCGAGCAGGCCGGCGACGAACGGGGCGGCGAGACTGACGACGGCACGCGCCAGTTCGAGGCGCGCATTGGAGCGCGGCAGGTCGCCGGGGGCCACGAGGCTCGGCAATAGCGAGACCGAGGTCAGAACATAGACCACGGTGCCTGACGCACCGGCGATGGCGGCGAGGCCCAGCAGGACGACATAGCCTGTGGCCGCTGCTGCAACCGCAACGATCGAGGCGGTGAGACCGAGCGCCAGCGCAACGATCAGCATGCGGCGGCGCGGCATGCGGTCGATCCAGGTGCCTGCCGGCAGGGAGACCAAGAGCCAGGCGGCGCTCTGCGCGGCGACCAGCAGGCCGAGCAGGTCCGGACCGGCGCCCAGGACGAGGGTCGCAGTCAGGGGAAGGGTGGCGAGCGCCATCTGGTCGGCGGCGTGGGTTCCGGCGGCGGCGCCTAGCAGGGCGGTGAAGGGCTTCATGACGCCGCTTCTAGAGCCGTGACGGCGGCACGCTCTATCCGGTGGCGTCGTTCAATTCGATCCGGGAGGCGACATCAATCTGACGCTTGCCTGCGATGGGGGAGAACCGGCTAGACTGCAGAGGCGTCATCTCCAAGGGAGGAAAAAATGGCCGGTCGGGTAGCAGTCGTGACGGGTGGAACACGTGGCATCGGTGCCGCCATCTCCCGGATGTTGAAGGACAAGGGCTACAAGGTCGCCGCGACCTACGCCGGCAACGACGAGGCCGCCAACAAGTTCAAGGCCGAGCATGGCATCAACGTCTACAAGTTCGACGTCGGCAGTTTCGATGCCTGCCAGAAGGCCGTGGCCGAGATCGAGAAGGATCTCGGGCCCGTCGAAGTCCTGGTGAACAATGCCGGCATCACCCGCGATTCCACGATGCGCCGCCTCACGCGCGACATGTGGGAGGCGGTCATCGATACCAACCTCGGCTCCTGCTTCAACATGAGCAAGGCGGTGTGGGACGGCATGAACGCGCGCGGCTTCGGTCGCATCGTCAACATCGGCTCGATCAACGGCCAGGGTGGACAGTACGGTCAGGTGAACTATGCGGCCGCCAAGTCGGGCATCCACGGCTTCACCAAGGCGCTGGCCCAGGAAGGCGCGCCCAAGGGCATCACCGTGAATGCCATCGCGCCGGGCTACACCGACACCGACATGGTCTCGGCGGTGCCGGCCAACGTGCTGGAGAAGATCGTGGCCAAGATCCCGGTCGGACGGCTCGGCAAGGCCGAGGAGATCGGCCGCGGCGTGATGTTCCTGATCGCCGACGATGCCGGCTTCATCACCGGCTCGACCCTGTCGATCAACGGCGGCCAGCATATGTACTGACCAACTGGCCTGGAAAAGCCAAGATGGGGGCCGGCACACCGCCGGCCCTTTTCGTTCCTGGAGCAATCACGCATGGCCAAGCTGACCGAGTACGAGGACATGAACCCGCGGGCCAAGGCCGTCGTCGAGGGCATCGCCACTGCGCGGGGCATCGATCCGGCGGGCATCAACAACGTATGGAAGGCGCTGGCCCGCCATCCCGACACGATGGAGCGCTTCGCCGCCGAGATGAAGGCGGTGATGGCGCCGGGCGCGCTCGACGGTCTCACCAAGGAATTGATCTATCTCGCCGTGTCGGTCGCCAACCAGTGCGACTACTGCATCAACTCGCACGGCTACATGGCGCGCCGGAAGGGCATGACCGAGGAGATGTTCGACGAGTTCATGGCGGTCGTGCTGGCCGCGCAGAAGGGCAACAAGATCGCGACGGGCTATCGTGTGCCGATCGACGAGGCCTTCGAGGAGAAGTGACGTGAGCGACGCCAAATCCACCGTGTGGGATGCCAACCTCTACCTGAAGTTCGCCGATCATCGCACGCGGCCCGCGCTCGACTTGATGGGCCGTCTCGATCCGGCCAACGGCGCGCGGCCGGGGCACGCGGTCTACGATCTGGGCTGCGGCGCGGGCAACATCTCGCGCATCCTTGCCGAGCGGTTTCCCGAGGCTGCCGTCATCGGCATCGATTCGTCGGAGGAGATGCTCGCCAAGGCGCGCAGCCAGACGGTCGATGCGAGGATCACCTTTGCCAAGGGCGATCTCGCGCATTTCGCGCCGACCCCGCCGCCCGGCATCCTCTACAGCAACGCCGCCTACCACTGGCTCGACGGACACATCGACATGTTCCCGGGATTGCTGAAGCTTCTGCCGCCCGGCGGCCAGCTCGCGATCCAGATGCCGCGCAACCATGAGGCGCCCTCGCACGCGTCGATGCATGAAGCGGCGCAGGCCGGTCCGTGGCGCGACCAGCTCAGCAAGGTGCGCCCGATCGCCCGCGTCGAGGAGCCCGGGCGCTACTACGACGTGCTGAAGCCGCTCTGTTCGGACCTCGAGGTCTGGGAGACGATCTACCAGCAGCCTCTCACCGGCACGGATCCGGTGGCGCAGTTCACTTCGTCGACCGGCCTGCGGCCCTATCTCGAGCTGCTGCAGGAGCCGGAGCGGACTGCGTTCTACGAGGCCTATGCCGCGCTGCTGCGCAAAGCCTATCCGACGCGTCCCGACGGCATCACGCTCTTTCCCTTCCGCCGTCTCTTCATCGTGGCGCGCCGCGCATGATCGGGCGTCGCCTGCTGGGTGTCGCGCTGCTGCTGGTCGCGGCCTGCCGCGTGCCGTCGGTGCAGGCGGCGCCGCAGTCGATGGTGGCGGCCGCCCATCCGCTGGCGGTCGAGGCCGGACTCGAGATTCTGCGTCGCGGCGGCACCGCCGTCGATGCGGCGATCGCCGTGCAGATGATGCTGGGTGTGGTCGAGCCGCACGCCTCGGGCATCGGCGGCGGCGGCTTCCTGCTGCACTATGACGGCACCAGCCAGGCCATCGCCGTCTACGACGGTCGCGAGACGGCGCCGGCGGGCGCCAGTCCGACCATGTTCCTTTCGGCCGACGGCAAGCCCCTCGGGTACCGCGAAGCCGTGGCCTCCGGCATTTCCGTTGGCGTTCCCGGCCTCGTGGCGATGCTCGAACTCGCGCACAAGGAGAAGGGCAAGCTTGCCTGGAGCGAGTTGTTTGGCCCCGCGATCGCCATCGCCCGCGACGGCTTCCCGGTCTCGTCCCGTCTCGCCGCGTGGCTGCAGAGGATTCCGGCGCTACGCGAGGAGCAGGCGATCCGCGAGATCTACTTCGCGAGTGACGGGTCTGCGCGCAAGCCGGGCGAGCGCATCGCCAATCCGGCGCTTGCCGAGACGATGGATCTGATCGCGCGGCAGGGCGCGCGCGTGATGTACGCAGGTCCCGTCGCGGCGGAGATGATCGAGCGCGTGCGCAGCCATCCCCGGCCCGGCACGCTTTCCGCCGCCGATCTTGCCGACTACAGACCGATCAAGCGCGAGCCCGTGTGCGGGCCCTATCGCCTCTGGATCGTCTGCGGCATGCCGCCACCCTCGTCCGGTGGGATCGCGATCCTGCAGGTGCTGGGGCTGATCCAGCCTTTCGACCTCCAGCGCGATCCTCCCAACGATCTTCGCGCCGTCCATCTGATCGCCGAGGCGAGCCGGCTGGCCTTCGCCGACCGCGATCGTTACGTCGCCGACCCGGCCTTCGTGGACGTGCCAGTGGCCGGCCTGCTGTCGCCTGATTATCTCGCGGAGCGTCGCAAGCTGATGTCGCCCGATCGCAGCATGGGCCGGGTCGGTCCCGGCCTGCCGCCGGGCTATGTCGAGCGCGGCACCAGCCATGTCAGCATCGTCGATCGCTGGGGCAATGCCGTCAGCTTCACCACCACGATCGAGGCGCCGTTCGGCGCCCACATGATGGTGCGCGGCTTCCTCCTGAACAACGAGCTCACCGACTTCGCGCCCCGTCCTGAGCTCGACGGCAAGCCTGTGGCCAACCGCGTGCAACCGGGCAAGCGTCCGCGCTCGTCCATGTCCCCGACCTTCGTCCTCGACCGGGAGGGCAAACTGGTCGCGGCGCTGGGCTCGGCGGGCGGGGCCAGGATCATCGGCGACACGCTGCAGACGCTGATCGGCCTGCTGGACTGGGACCTGTCCGCCCAGGCCGCCGTCGACCTGCCGCGGGTGATCAACCTGAACGGGGCGACCGAGCTGGAGGAGGGGACGCCGATCGCCGACCAGGCGGCCGCCTTGCGCGCGCTGGGCCATGAAGTACAAGTCCGCCGGCATGAAGGCGGCCTGACCGCCCTCCGGCGCAGTGGCGACGGATGGGAGGGTGGCGCCGATCCGCGGCGCGATGGCGTCGCCCGAGGAGAATAGAAGTGGCCCTGAAGAAGCTCCCCACCGTCATCCTGCGCGCCGGCGAGGATCGCCGCGTCCGCGCCGGCCATCCCTGGGCCTTCTCCAACGAGATCCTGATGGACGCCGACGCCAAGGCGATTCCGGTCGGCAGCCTGGCGACCCTGCGGGCGCCGGGCGGCGAGGCCCTGGCCCTGATCACCTTCAATCCGCATTCGCTGATCGCGGCGCGGGTTCTCAGCACGAACCCTGAAGCGCAGGTCGATGCGCTGTTCATCGGCCGTCGCCTGACCCAGGCGGCGGCGCTGCGCGACCGGCTGATCGGCGTGCCCTATTACCGGTTGATCCATGCCGAGGCCGACGGCCTGCCGGGCGTGATCATCGACCGCTTCGGCGATGCCTTCGTGGTGCAGGTCAATACCGCCGGCATGGACGCGCTGACGCCGGTCCTGCTGGAGGCCCTCGAAGCCGAATTCTCGCCCACGACCATCATCCTCAAGAACGATTCGCCGGTGCGCGAGCTCGAAGGGCTGACGCGCGAGGTGGTCGTGGCCAAGGGCCAGGCCGGCACCATCGAGCTGATCGAGAACGACGCGCGTTTCGTCGCCGATCTGTCCGAGGGCCAGAAGACCGGCTGGTTCTACGACCAGCGCGACAACCGGCGTTTCATGGCGGGGCTGGCGAAGGACGCCCGCGTCCTCGATGCCTATTGTTACAGCGGCGGCTTCGGTGTCCTGGCGGCGACGCGCGGGGCGACGTCCGTGGTCTGCCTCGATCGTTCGCAGCCGGCCCTCAACGTGGCCCAGCAGGCGGCGGCGCTGAACGGCGTCGACAAGATCGTGTCCTTCCGCAAGGGCGAAGTGTTCGAGACCTTGGAGAAGGAGAAGCCGCGCAGCTACGAGATCGTGATCTGCGATCCGCCGGCCTTCGTGAAGAGCCGCAAGGACCTCAAGACCGGCGCGCAGGGCTATCGCAAGCTGGTGCGTCTGGCGGCGCCGCTGGTCACCAAGGGCGGCTTCTTCTTCGTGGCGTCGTGCTCCCATCTCGTCGATGCGCCGCTGTTTGCCGAGCAGGTCCGGCGCGGCCTGCGCGATGCCGAGCGGAGCGGCCGCATCCTGCTGAGCAGCGGCGCGGCGCTGGATCATCCGGTTCATCCGAACCTGCCCGAGACGGCCTATCTGAAAGCCATGGTGCTGCAACTCGACTGACTAGGTGAGTTTGGGGGGAGAGGGGATGTCGAAGAATTTTATGGGCCGCCGTTGGCTCGTGCTTGTCGCTGCAACGGTCTGCCTCGCCGGAACGGGCTGTTCGATTCCGGAACGCGGAGAAGCGGTGCCGCGCGTCGACACGGTGCGCGCGATGCCGCTCGGCATTCCCAATGCGCGCTTCTATGCCGATGGCGATCCCAAGGCGATGCTCGACGAGGGTATGCAATCGGGCGTGCGTGAAGCGGCCGCCCTGCGCGCCGAGGGGAAGATGCCGACGCGGCCGCCACCGGCCTATTTCCTCGCCGTGTCCGGCGGTGGTGACAACGGTGCCTTCGGCGCCGGAATCATGAACGGCTGGACGGCCGTCGGGACGCGCCCGACGTTCAAGATGGTCACCGGCGTCAGCACCGGCGCACTGATCGCGCCCTTCGCCTTCCTGGGTTCGGACTACGATGCGCAGCTGCGCGAAGTCTACACGACCATGACGCCGGACAAGGTCTTCCGCATGCGCGGCCTCACGGCGGCCCTGTTCGACGACGCCATGGCCGACACGGGGCCGCTCGCCCAGATCATCGCGAAGTATGCCGACCAGAAGATGTTCGACGCGATCGCCGCTGAATACAACAAGGGCCGGCTGCTGATGATCGGCACGACCGATCTCGACGCCCAGCGGCCGGTGATCTGGAACATCGGTGCCATCGCCGCCAGCGGCCATCCCGGCGCCCTCGACCTCTTCCGCAAGATCCTGCGGGCCTCGGCGGCCATTCCCGGCGCCTTCCAGCCGGTGCTGATCGACGTCGAGCTCGACGGCAAGAAGTACCAGGAGCTGCATGTCGACGGCGGCGCCATCGCCCAGCTCTTCCTTTATCCGCCGTCCATCGACATGTCCGCCAGCAACATCAAGCGCGAGCGCTACGCCTATATCATCCGCAATGCCCGCCTCGACCCGGACTATGCGATGGCCGAGCGCCGCACCATCACCATCGCCGGTCGCGCGATCGCGACGATGCTGGCGGCCAGCGGCGTCAACGATGTGCTGCGGACCTACTTCGTCTCGCTGCGCGACAAGGTCGACTACAACCTCGCCTACATCGGGCGGGACTTCGATTCGCCCAAGAAGGGCGAATTCGACCAGGCCTACATGAACGCGCTCTACGAATACGGCGTGCGGGAGATCGTGGAGGGCCGCGCATGGCACAAGGCGCCGCCGGGACTGGGGTCGTCGACCGCCGTTCCGACGCGTTAAACTCTGCATGTGGCTGGCACGACTCGTGCCTGCATCCTTCGGAACGATGGAGAGATGCCGTGGACAACAACACGATTGAGGTGCTGGCGAAGCGCGCCGGACTCGCCAAGGCGCTGGCGGAATTTCCGGACGACGTGGCGATCTCGGCCAAGCAGGCCGCCGACGTGGCACAGAAGATCAAGCGCCCGGCCGATCCGACGGCCGAGCCGTGGCCGCCGATGAAGGCGGGGACGACGCTATGAGCGACCTGCACTGGATGACGGTGGGCGCGGCCGCCCGCGCCATTGCCGCGAAGGAGCTTTCGCCCGTCGATCTCACCAAGGCGCTGCTCGACCGCATCGAGCAACTCGATCCCAAGCTCAACGCCTTCATCCGCGTCGACGGCGAGGCCGCGATGGCGGCCGCCCTGGCCGCTGAAACCGAGGCCCAGTCGGGCCGGCTGCGCGGGCCGCTGCACGGCGTGCCGGTCGGCATCAAGGACATCATCGACGTCGCCGGCCTGCCGACGACCTGCCATTCGAAGGTCCGGCAGGACAATATGGCAACCGCCGACGCCGTCTGCGTCGAGAAGCTGCGCGGTGCCGGCGCCATCGTTCTGGGCAAGCTCTCCACGCACGAATTCGCCATCGGCGGGCCGAGCTTCGACCTGCCCTGGCCGCCGGCGCGCAATCCCTGGAACACCGATCATCATCCCGGCGGCTCCTCGTCCGGTTCCGGGTCGGGCGTGGCGGCCGGCCTGTTCCCGATGGCGCTGGGCACCGACACCGGCGGCAGCGTGCGCAACCCGGCGAGCTGCTGCGGCATCGTCGGCCTGAAGCCGACCTATGGGCTGGTCTCGCGTCGCGGCGTCTTCCCGCTCTCCTTCACGCTCGATCATGTCGGGCCGATGACCCGCACCGTCGCCGACAATGCGCTGATGCTGGAAGCCATCGCCGGCCACGATCCGCGCGATCCCGGTAGCGCGGCCGCATCGCAGGGTCACTACGCGGCGGCGCTCGACCGCGGCATCCGCGGACTGCGCGTGGGCTTCGTGCGGCATTTCCACGAGATCGACACGCCGGCCCATCCCGAGGTCACGGCGGCACTGGAGCATGTCGCGCGCAGCTTGCAGGTCGAGGGCGCCGAGGTGCGCAACATTACGTTGCCGACCCTCGGCGAGTTCGGCGCCGTGAACCGCGTGATCCTGCAAAGCGAAGCCTGGTCGATCCATGGACCGTGGCTCAGCGAGCGGCCCGGCGACTACGGGAAGCTGGGTCGTCAGCGCCTGATGGCCGGCGCCTTCATGAGCGCGGGCGACTACATGCTGGCGAGCCGCCGCCGCCTGCAGATGATCGCCGAGGTCGAGGCCGCCTTGCGCGAGGTCGACGTGCTGCTCTGCGCCAGCTCGATGGACCCGGCCTGCCGCATCGAGGATACGGCCGAGGTCGAGCGCACCTATCCGCGCCAGGCCCGCACGCCGTTCAACGTCACCGGCCATCC
>CAIYWM010000223.1 GCA_903929895.1 uncultured Alphaproteobacteria bacterium | reverse complement strand
GGAGTGGGCAGGGGCGAGAACGTATTGGTCTCGTGCATCATCATTGCGACTACGAACTTCTTGGCCAACAACCCCTCCATCCAGGTCTTAAGTCTTTGAACACCCTATAGAAATCCCGCCCTCGCGCGTTTGCTGAAGCAATGCTTCCAATGCAGAGCTGCATCGCACTATTATTGTGCGTTGCAAAAGAGCAACACCTCCGGCCGGACATCAACGAACGCTAAATATGTGAATTCAGGGCTCTTTTTCGCCCTTGCATTCTCTTCGCAGGTGCACCATTCTTTGGGGGCAGCAAACGCTACCTCGGTAGCCGCATTGTTTGCTGTATGCCCGTCTTGGGCGTTTCCTCCCTAAACTCGGGCCGTGCTTGTCACGGCCCTTTTTTTTGCCCGAACGGCCGGACGCGTGGGTTCTATTCGGCGGCCAGGGGCCGGGGCGGCTGCAGCGTTTCCTGGGCCTGCTGGCCCATTTCCTCCAGAAAGCCGGTGACCAGTCGGGCGAAAACGCCCGCGGTCGGAAGCCTCTCATGCCGGGCCTCGTCCATGTAGAGCGCCCGATTGATCTCGATCTGAAGCGTGTGGCGGGCCAGCGCCGGCCGGCCGTAGCGCTGGGTCGTGAAGCCGCCCGCATAGGGCTGGTTACGCAGAACGCGCAGACCTCGTGCACGGAGCCACCGTTCGGCGGCGGCGGTGAATTCCGGCGCGCAGGCTTCCCCATGATTATCGCCCAGGACGATGTCGACCCGCTGGTCGCGGTCCCGCGTGCCCAGGGTAGAGGCCGAGGAGGGCATCGAGTGGGCATCGATCAGCAGCGCGCCGCCGAAACTGCTGTAGGTGTGTTCGACGAGCAGGGAAAGCGTCTGGTGATAGGGGCGCCAGCAGGTTTCCAGCCGGTGCTCGATCGTCTCGGAGGGAACACGGCCGCGGTAGATGGCCTCGCCGCTGGCGGCCACCCGGGGAATCATCCCGAGGCCGGCCGCTACCCGCGTGGTGCGATGGTTCAGGGGGCGCGGCAGAGGTCCCTCGAACATGCCGGGATCGAGTTCGTAGGGTTCCCGGTTGGCATCGACGTAGGAGCGGGGAAAGCGGGCGGCCAGCAACGGCATGCCGAGCGAGGGGGCGGCGGCGAAAAGTTCGTCGACGAAGGCGTCTTCCGCCCGGCGAAGGGCTGCGAGCGGAACCGCGGCCTGCTCGAGAAAGGCCGCGGGATAAATCGAGCCGCTGTGCGGCGAGGCCACCACCACCGGAACCGTCTGGTGCGCGGGCAGCCGGCAATCCAGGGCCTCGTGATCGGGCAGGACCGGGAGAAAATCCATCCCATGCTCATAGCGGGTGTGACGGGACACGTCACCCTCGCGCTCTTGCCAATCCGTTTGCGGCAATGTAGACGACCGGGCTTCCGCGTTACCGGTTGGTCCTGGACCCCGGCAACAGCAGGTGATGGGCGCGTAGCTCAGCGGTAGAGCACTGTCTTGACATGGCAGTGGCCACAGGTTCGATCCCTGTCGCGCCCACCATCGCCTTCTCTTCAGCCCCCCTTGATCCGAACCGGTGTCCAAGGCACCAGTAGGGAATGGCTGGAGTTCCGATGTCCGATTTCTTCTCGCTCTATTCCCATGAGTTCGTGCGCGTGGCCTGTTGCGTGCCGCGCACCCGCGTGGCCGATGCGGCCTACAATCTGGCCGAGACGCTGAAGCTCGCCGGCCAGGGTGACAAGGCGCGGGCGGCCGTCATGGTATTTCCCGAGCTGGGGCTCTCCTCCTACGCCATCGAGGATCTGCTGCTGCAGGACGCGCTGCTCGACGAGGTCGAGCGGTCGATCGCCAGGGTCGTCGAGGCGTCGCGCGATCTCTTCCCCGTCCTGATCGTCGGGGCGCCGCTGCGCGTGTCAAACCGCCTCTACAACACGGCGGTCGTCGTCCATCGCGGCAAGGTGCTGGGCGTGGTGCCCAAGACCTACCTGCCGAACTATCGCGAGTTCTACGAGAAGCGCCATTTCATCTCCGGCGCCAACGTCATCTGCCAGGAGCTCGAGCTGGCCGGGCAGACAGTGCCCTTCGGCACCGACCTGCTGTTCAAGGCGACCGGCATCGATCTCACCTTCCACGTCGAGATTTGCGAGGATGTGTGGGTGCCGATCCCGCCGTCCAGTCATGCCGCTCTGGCGGGGGCCGAGCTT
>CAIYWM010000222.1 GCA_903929895.1 uncultured Alphaproteobacteria bacterium | reverse complement strand
CCGCCCACTGTCGATCATGTTCCCCCTGATCGCGGAGGTCAGCGAATTGATGCGGGCTCGTCACCTGCTCGATCTCGAGATGGATCGCGCGAGGCGGCGCGGCCAGGTGGTGCCGGATCATCTGCGGGTCGGCGTCATGTTCGAGGTGCCGGCTCTGGCATGGCAACTCGACAGCCTTCTGCCTCACGTTGATTTCATCTCCGTGGGCACGAACGATCTGCTGCAATTTCTCTACGCTGCCGATCGCGGCAACAGTCGGGTGGCCGGCCGCTACGACAGTTTGTCCCCAGCCCTGCTTCGACTGCTACATTTTGTAGTGAACAAGGTGCGCCCCGCCGGTGTGGACATCGCGGTGTGTGGCGAGATGGCGGGTCGTCCGGTCGAGGCCCTGGCGTTGCTTGCGATCGGGGTGCGTTCGCTTTCGATGTCACCGGGTGCGATCGGTCCTGTGAAGGCGATGATCCGTTCTCTCGATCTCAACGAAGCGGTTGGCTTCATGACCTCTGCGCTTGCGCAACCCGATCGTCCCATGCGTGAGACGTTGCGTCTGTTCGCCGCCGATCACGCGATCGAAATTTAACGACGGGAAGTCGAATCGCTTTTGCCCTGCCATGGGGCCTCTGCTAAGAGTCGCGACGAGGGGACAAGCAGGGAATATCAATGCCGGATCAGGTTGACTGGCGGGCGATTGAACGCGAGGCCGGACCAGGCCAAGCGGTCGGTCGACTCCTACGCGATCAACGCGAGGCACGCGGTCTGGACCTGACTCAAGTCGAGAAGAGCATCCGCATCCGGCGCGCCCACCTCGAAGCGATCGAGGAAGGTCGCTACGACGAGCTTCCCGGCGCCGCCTACATTCCCGCCTTCCTGAGGGCGTACGCGACCCATGTCGGTCTCGACCCCGAGAAGGTCATGACCGCCTATCATCTGTCGGGTGCGGTTCCCATCAAGCGTCCGGTGGCGCTGCCTGCCAATTTCCCGGTCGCCGACAGGCGCGCGCCGATCGGCCTCGCGGTCCTCACCGTCCTTCTGGTCGTCGGCGCCGGCTACGGCGTCTGGCACTACATGCCGCGCGATCAGGCGGTCGTGGCGCAGAAGGTTCCGCCCGTGCCGGACCGTCTTCTGTCCGAGCGCCCCAGTGCGCCGGCTGTTGCGCCCAATCCGTTCGTGGCCCAGTTGCCGCCCGCGCCGGCTCCGGAAACACGCACCATCAACGGCTCGTTGCCCGCCCAGGTGTGGCCCGCGCCGCGCGCCGGAAGCGGTACCCCGGCTCGGGCCGCGACGCTGGCGCCACCGCCGGTCGTCGTCGCCGTTCCCGCACCGCCGCCGCCGGTGGTAATGACTGTTCCGTCGATCGGCCAGGCGCAGGCCGCCCAGCCGCCGGTGACGATCGAGCCGCCGAAGCCGGTGGAGGAAGCCGTTGCCCGGCAGCCCGAGGCAATGCCGCCGCCCATTCCCGTCCGCGTCAATACGCCGATCAGCGTGAAGACCAACAGCTGGGTCGAGCTGCGGGCGCCAAACGGCGACGTGCTGACGCAGACCTATGTCCGCGCCGGCGAAAGCTACGTCGTCCCGGCCGGGATCGCCTACCGAATCACCGAGGCTCGCTGACGCGGGCTCTCTGGCGGAGGCGAGGCCTCGCCGCTACATTGTTCCCATGAGCATCAGACCGTACCGCGACATCCAGCGCCGCAAGTCGCGCCGGGTGATGGTCGGGTCCGTCCCGGTGGGCGGCGATTCGCCGATCACCGTCCAGACCATGACCAACACGCTGACCGCGGACGCCGACGCGACGATTGCCCAGATCCGCCGGTGCGAGGAGGTGGGTGTG
>CAIYWM010000221.1 GCA_903929895.1 uncultured Alphaproteobacteria bacterium | reverse complement strand
CGGCCTGTCGATCGGCAACTCGATCGTCCCCGAACTCGACATCAGCTACTACTTCACGCCCAACGTGGCGGCCGAACTGATTCTGGGCGTCACGCCTCATAACATCACGGGCACCGGCGCCCTTGCGAACCTCAACATCGGCAGGGCGTGGCTCCTGCCGCCCACACTGCTGGCGCAATACCACTTCACCGATTTCGGTCCGTTCAAGCCCTATATCGGCATTGGTGTGAACTACACGATCTTCTTCAGTCAGAGCGCCGGCTATACGCCGACCAACGGGCTCGGGGTGACGAACCTCAGCATCAACAACACCGTCGGCGGCGCCTTCCAGGTCGGGTTCGACTATATGTTCGACAAGCACTGGGGCGTGAATTTCGACGTCAAGAAGTACCTCCTGCGCCCGACCTACAATGCCACGGTCAACAACACGATCCCCGTAACCGGGACGGCCGCCATCGATCCGTGGATCATAGGCGCCGGCGTGACCTACAGGTTCTAGGCCCAGGCGGTATCGAGCGAGAGATCGCTGCCGCGCCGGACGAAGGCGAAGTCGCCCTGCCGCAGGCGACCATCCCGAGTACGGCCCGACAACCCGACAACATCGAAAAGATCGAATCCCTGCTCGGCGAAGAAATTGACCAGCTCGGGAATAGTGGTCTCGGGGCCCTGACGAAAGAATGACACCTCGACGAGGACAAGCTCGATCAGGGGCAAGGAGGCCACGGCGCCGCGCAACGCCTGCAGCTCATGCCCCTGCAGGTCGAGCTTCAACAGGGCACGATGGTCGGGGAAGAGGCGAAGACGCGAAGCGAACAGGGTATCGATGGTCGAGGCCGGCACGTCCACGGCCTCTTCTTCGGCAGCCGTAATGCGGGCCCCCGTGCTCGGTGTCGCCTTGCATACCAGTGGCACGCTGCCCACCCGATCACTCAGAGCGCAGGCATGAAAGGTCCAGCCTCGCCTCCGCGCGATGGCTTCGAGGGGCGCCCGGGCGGCTGGCTGCGGCTCGACGAGATGGATCTCCGCCGCGGGAAATGCGCGCTGTGCCGCATCGGCGAAAGTCCCGAGATAGGCTCCGCCGTCGATGATCAACCTCGGTCGGTAGCCGAGCTGCTGAAAATATCCGAGACAGCTGTGGGTGGCATCGAACCGATTCTCGCGATGACGAGATAACCGGTACGGTGTCAACGCCATCAGTTTCTTGATCGATTCCTTGATCAGGTCTGCAATCACGGCCGCCAAACCTATCAGCCGGCCGGAACATTCCATACAAGAAATCAGGACTGCGATCCGGGATCGCGAGTGCAAGTGACGAGGACTCGAGCAACGCCTGTGGCAGGCCGACGCAGCGGTTGCTCAGGCCGGCTATGCACCACACGGATCGTCCCGCGTCAGTGCGTCCCGGGGCCCTCTCCCGGACCCGTTCCCATATTCCGTTCCATGAGCCGCATTACCCCGCCCGCCGAGAGCCGCCTTAGTGACTGGTATGCTGGTGCCAGCCTGACCGACAGTTTTGCCGTCACCCTGCCGCCGGGTGCGCCTGCCGACGTCGACACTCTCGCCACCCTCCTCTTCGCCGATCCACCCCTGTGGTTCACGATCCTGCTGGCGATCCGCGATCGGGTAATGACGCTGTTCGGCGTCAAGGCCTCTCATACCTTGAGCGCCGGCGAGCACATCGCCTTCTTCCCCGTCCTGTCGCGCTCGGCCGACGAGATCGTCCTGGGCGCCGACGACCGCCATCTCGACTTCCGGGCTTCGGTGCTGCTGCGCCACGCCGACAGGACGCTCGTCGCCAGGACGGTCGTCCGCTGCCACAATCTGCTGGGCCGCCTCTATCTCGCGGCGATCCTGCCCTTCCACATCCTTGTCGTGACCGACGCGCTGCGCCGCCTGCGCCGCCGCTTCTAGCGTTCCGGCGGCACGATCAGCACCTTGTCCGCCTTGAGCTTCTCGATCGCCTCGTCGCTCAGGCCCGCCTCCCGGAGGACCTCGACGCCGTCGCCGCCGATCTGCGGGGCGTGGCGGCGGAACTCGACCTTGGTCTTCTCGAAGTCGAGCGGGCTGGCGAAGGTG
>CAIYWM010000220.1 GCA_903929895.1 uncultured Alphaproteobacteria bacterium | reverse complement strand
AGCCGGCAATGTCGAGCATCACGCCGCTGCCGACGATCCCGGCTCCGCCATTGCCGCCCGCTCCATTGCCATAATAACCGGTGCCGCCGTCGCCGCCATTGCCCCCCCGTGATGGAGCCGATGCTGCTTATGCTTGCACCGGGGACGACAGCCACAAGTCCGTGGCCCCCATCCCCGCCGTTACCCCCAGCGCCAGCGCCAGCATATCCCGCGCCTCCTGCCCCACCGTGCCCGCCCGCTACGCTTCCATTGTTGTTGTACGTGACAGCGGCATTGATGACCGTTCCATAACCTCCTGCGCCGCCCCCTCCGCTCCCGGTTGCGTATTGCCCTGGGCCGCCGGTGCCGCCATTGCCGCCGGCACCACCCATGATGGCGGCGCTGTTGGCTGTCGTCGTGGTGAGGATTGCACCGTGCGCCCCGCCACCGCCGCCGCCGCCGCCGTTACCGCTATCGCCAAAGGAGACGGCCGACGCCCCATCGCCACCGGCCGCTCCTGCACTAGCACCGCCTTGCCCGCCGGCCATGGCAGCACCACCCGAGGCGTTGCTGCTCATGCCTCCGGCACCACCGGTGACACCGGCGCCACCACCGCCACCGCCGGCTGACACGGACGCAGGCGTACCACCATTCCCGCCGGAACTGGTGGTACTTCCCTGACCTCCGGCGCCGCCAGCACCGGCCGTCCGGGGTCCGGCACCGGCTCCGCCTCTACCTGATTCGGATTGCGCCCATGCCGATGGCAAAGGAAACGCGGCCGTGAGCGCCGTTGTCGCGAGAAGTCCCGCCGCAAAGCGGCCGAACCATGCGGGAGTCGAAGGAAAACAGGGCATCCTCGTTGATGCCCGAGACTGGATGGACAACGCTTACCCCCGACGCAAAGCAACTCCCCGCCGAAAGATTACCGCAACACCTGTGAAGAAAGTAAGGGGGAATCTAGGGCCAGACTTCAACCAAGCCGATCAGGCCGAGAGTTTGACCCACTCTTCTTCTGTTATCGTCTGGATGCCCAGTTCGGCAGCCTTGCGGGCCTTCGAGCCGGCATTTTCTCCGACCACGACGAGGCTGGTCTTCTTCGAGACGGAATCGGTGACCTTGGCGCCCAGCTCCTCGGCGCGTGCCTTGGCGGCGTCGCGAGTCATCGTGGAAAGCTCGCCGGTGAAGACGACGATCTTGTCCTTCAGCTTGGCATCGGCAGCGATAACACGCCGCTCGACCGGCTGAACCGAGAGTTGCTTCAGCAGATCCCGGATGATCTCGACATTGTGGCCTTCGCCGAAGAAGGCGCACATCGCGTCCGCCGTCGTGACGCCGATCTGCTCGACATTGCACAGCCGGCCATAGCTCGGCCCGACGGTTTCGGCGGCCTTCTCCTTCTTCGCGGGCTCGGGATGCGCCTCGCGTTCCTCCACCGCGGCCAGCATCTCGGCCAGCCAGGTAACGGCATCGGCATACTCCTGGGCGAGCACCTTGGCCGTGGCCTCGCCGATCAGCGGAATGCCGATCGCGTTGATGAAGCGGTCCAGCGAGATGGTGCGGCGCGCGTCGATGGCGGCCAGCAGGTTGCGCACGGAAAGATCGCCCCAGCCCTCGCGCTTCTTCAGGCCGGCTTCGTGCTCGTGCAGGCGGAAGATGTCGCCCGGCACCTTGAGCAGCCCATCGTTGAAGAAGTTCTCGATATGCGTGCCGCCCAGCCCCTCGATGTCGAAGCAGTTGCGCGACACAAAGTAGCGCAGGCGCTCGACCTGCTGGAACGGGCATTCGAGCCCGCCGGAGCAACGTCGCACCACGCCACCCTCCTCGGCCTTCACCTCGGTCTCGAGCGGACAGGGACAGTGTGTGGGAAACTGGTACTTGGGTGCATTCCTGGGTCGCTCGTCGGCGATGAAGCCCAGAACCTGCGGGATCACGTCGCCGGCGCGCTGGATCGTCACCATGTCGCCCACGCGCACATCGAGCCGTTCGATCTCGTCGGCATTGTGCAGCGTGGCGCGCGCCACCATGACGCCGCCGACATTCACCGGCTCGAGGTCCGCCACCGGCGTCAGCGCGCCGGTGCGGCCTACCTGGATGTTGATGCCGTTGAGGCGCGTGCGTGCCTGCTCCGCCGGGAACTTGTGCGCCGTCGCCCAGCGCGGCGCGCGGCTCACGAATCCCAGACGCTCCTGCCAGTCGATGCGGTCGACCTTGTAGACGACGCCGTCGATGTCGTAGGGCAGCGACGGACGCTCGACGCCGATCTTTTCGTAGAAGGCACGCACTTCGTCCGGCGTGCGGCAGAGCTCCGTCAGGGGATTGGTCTTGAATCCCCAATCTCCCAGCAGCTTCAGATATTCGGTATGGGTCTTCCAGCCGCGCGGCTCCGCCTCGCCCCAGGCATAGGCGAAGAAGCGCAGGGGACGCTGCGCCGTGATGCCGGCGTCGAGCTGGCGCAGGGAGCCCGCCGCGGCGTTGCGCGGGTTGGCGAAGGTCTTCTCGCCGGCCTCCTCCTGGCGTTCGTTCATCTCCTGGAACGCCTTGCGCTCCATGTAGACCTCGCCGCGCACGTCGATCGACCTCGGGAATCCTTGCTTGCCGTGCGACTTCAGCGTTTGCGGGATGTCCGTCACGGTGCGCAGGTTGGCTGTGACGTCTTCGCCCGTCGTGCCGTCGCCGCGCGTCGCGCCCTGCACGAACTCGCCATCCTCGTAGCGCAGGCTGATCGAGAGACCGTCGATCTTGGCCTCGCAACTGAACGCGATCTCGTCCTCGGGCCCGATATTGGTTTCCCGCTCCAGACCGCGGCGCACACGATCGAGGAACTCCTGCAGTTCCTCATCGGTGAAGCAATTGTCGAGCGACAGCATCGGCTTTGCGTGCTTCACCTTGGCGAAAGCCGTGGTGGGCGTCGGCGCGACCCTCTGCGTCGGGCTGAACATGTCGACGATCTGGGGGAAGCGGGCTTCGATCGCCTTCAGGCGCTGGCGAAGCCTGTCGTAGTCCGCGTCCGAGATCTCCGGCGCGTCCTTCTCGTGATAGAGCCTGTCGTGGTGGAAGATCTCCTCGGAGAGCCGCTTGTGCTCGGAGCGCGCCTGCCGTTCGGTGAGCTTGTCCACCGCGAGCGCCGCCACGACCTTGGCCGCACGGGACATCGTCGTTCTCCTAGTTTGCCGTCGCCAGAAGCCGGTCGGCTGCGGCACGCGCCTCGACCGTCACTTCCGCGCCCGACAGCATGCGCGCGATCTCCTCGCGGCGGCCCTGGGCATCCAGCGCCACGACGTCCGTACTGGCGGCCGTCCGGGTCGTGGTCTTGCGGATCAGCCAATGGCGGTC
Source organism: uncultured Alphaproteobacteria bacterium (assembly GCA_903929895.1). Taxonomy (GTDB): domain Bacteria; phylum Pseudomonadota; class Alphaproteobacteria; order Reyranellales; family Reyranellaceae; genus Reyranella. The sequence continues at coordinate 3,696 of CAIYWM010000220.1, read as the reverse complement.
GGCCAGCGCGGCGACCTGCGGTGAATGGGTGACGACCAGCACCTGAACGTCCTTCGCCAGCCGCTTCAGCCGCTCGCCGACGGCGGCGGCCGTGGCGCCGCCGATGCCGGAATCGACCTCGTCGAACACGATCGTCGGCGCGTCGCCCACCTTGGCGAGGCAGACCTTGAGCGCCAGCAGGAAGCGCGACAGCTCGCCGCCCGACGCGATCCGGGCAATCGGCGCCGGCGGGGCACCGGGATTGGTCGAGACGGTGAACTGCACGCGATCGGTGCCGGCGGACGACCATTCGGCTTCAGGCAAGGCGGCCACGTCGGTCACGAACTTCGCCCGTTCGAGCTTGAGGGGGCCCAGCTCCGCCGCCACCGCCTTGTCGAGTTTGGCCGCACCCTTGCGTCGCGCGGCCGCCAGCGCCTCGGCCGCCGCCACATAGGCCGCGCGCGCCGCCTTCGCCGCAGCCGCCAGTTTCTTCAGCCCGGCCTCGCCGTCGTCGAGCGCTGCGAGCTGGGCGGAGAATTTCTCGCTGAGCGCGGCGAGCCCGGCCACGGCGACATTGTGCTTGCGCGCGAGTGCCCGCAGCGCAAATAGCCGTTCCTCGATCTTCTCGAGACGAGCCGGGTCGAACTCCAGCGCATCGCGCGCCATCTCGAGCTGAGCCTGCGCCTCGGTGGCTTCGCTGAGCGCCCGATCGAGCGCCGCCAGCGGCGCATCGAGCCGACCATTGGCCTTGTCGGCATTGCGTTCGATCAGGCGGTGCGCCGTGCGGAGGCTCGCGACGGCGCCGCGTCCCTGCTCCAGCTCGGCCAGCGCCTGGCTGACGGCTTCGCCCAGCGCGCTGCCGGCCCGCATCGACTGACGTTCGCCCGCGAGCGTTTCCTCGTCGTCAGCCTTCGGTGCCAGCGCATCGAGTTCCTTCACCGCATGGCGCAGGAATTCCTCGTCGCGCCGCGCCGCCTCAGCCGTCGCCTGGGCGTCGGCGTAAGCCTGACCGGCGGTGCGCCAGGTGGTCCAGGCGGACGCGACGGCGGACGCCTGCTTCTCGAGACCGGCAAAAGCATCGAGCGAGCCACGATGTGTCGCCGTATCGAGCAGGCCGTGCTGCTCCATCTGACCCTGGATCTCGACCAGCGTGTCGCCCAGCCGGCGCAACAGGGCGACCGAGGCTGGCTGGTCGTTGACGAAAGCGCGCCCGCGCCCGTCGACGCCGATCATGCGGCGCAGGGTCAGGACATCATCGCCATCGAATCCTTGGTCAGCGAGGATGGAACGCGCCGGATGGTCACGCGGCAGATCGAAGGAAGCGGCGATCGAGGCCTGCGTGGCACCGCGCCGAACCGCACCCGATTCGGCGCGCGCGCCGAGCGCGAGGCCCAACGCGTCGATCAGGATCGACTTGCCGGCGCCGGTTTCGCCAGTCAGGGCACCCAGGCCGCCGCCATGAGCGAAATCGAGGTCGAGCTTCTCGATCAGCACGAAATCGCGGATCGAAAGCGTGGCGAGCATGCCGGACGGTCAGAAGATGCTGGAGAACCAGCCGCGCTTCTCGTCAGGCGGCCGTGTGCCCTCGCCGGTCATCAGGAAGTAGCTGTCCTGATACCACTCGCTGCCGGGGAAATTGTAGCCGAGCACGGCCGCCGCTTCCTGGGCCTCGCTCTTCACGCCGAGCGCGAGGTAGGCCTCGACCAGTCGATGCAGCGCTTCCGGCACGTGCGTCGTCGTCTGATAGCGTTCGATCACCACGCGGTAGCGGTTGATGGCGCCGACATACTGCTGATTGGTCTGGTAGTAGCGTCCGACCGCCATCTCCTTGCCGGCCAGATGGTCGATGCAGAGCTCGACCTTGAGGCGGGAGTCGCGGGCATAGGGCGACTCCGGGAAGCGCTTCACGACCTCCGCCAGCGCATCGAGCGCCTGCTGGGTGGTGCGCTGGTCGCGCCCGACGTCGGAGATCTGCTCGTAGTAGCAGAGCGCCTTCAGATAATAGGCATAAGGCAGGTCGCGATGGCCGGGATGGAGCTGGATGAAACGATCCAGTGCGATGATCGCTTCATCATACCTGTTGGACTGGTAGTAGGCGAAGGCCGCCATGATCTGGGCCTTGGTCGCCCAGACGGAATAGGGATGCTGGCGATCGACTTCCTCGAAGCTCTTGGCGGCCGTCTTGTACTCCTGCTGGCCCAAGGCATCGAGCCCGCGGTTGTACAGCTGCTCGACAGGCTGCTCGACGTACTTGTCGTCGTCCGAGCCACACGCGGCGAGCCCGAGCGCCAATGACAGCGCCAGCCCCACCGCGATGCGACGGCCCTTACCCACAACCAACTTCGACATGTCCCATCCGCAATGAACTTCGTGCCGGCGCGTTATATCACGTGCCAGCGAAAAAAAGAGGGGCCGCACGGCCCCTCGGAAGATGCGTGAAGTGCAGAAAATTCCTGCGTCAGTTGGCTTGCCGCCGCAGGAATGCCGGAATTTGCAGGTCGTCGTCGTCGCGCGCGGGTTTCGCACGCTCCGTGACATCGAGGCTGATCGAGGTCTGGACCGGGGCGGGACGCGAAACGGGCGCCTTGGGAGCCACGGCAACGACGTTTTCCGGTGCAGGCGCCGGGCGCGCGGCCGGCGGTTCCGCCGGAGCGGCCGCTGTCGTCGCGGGCTTCGGCGCCGAGAAGGCACCGGTGATACGCTGGAACAGGTTCGGCGCGCGATTGTCGGTCGCCGGCCGCGCCATTGTCGGGCGGGTGACCGGCTCGGCGCGAACGGGCGCCTTTGCCGTCGAGGGACGGCTGACACGCCAATCGTTCTCGTCAACCAGGGGGCGTTGCGGCGCTGCCGGCGCGGGTGCCGGAGCAGGCGGCGCGGGTGCCGGAGCAGGCGGCGCGGCCACGGGGGCCGCCGCTACAGGAGCCGGGACCGGCGCAGGCGCCGGAGCGACCGGAGCAGCCTCGACCGGAGGCGCCATCATGACGGGCTCTTCGGCCGGCGCTTCGTAGACCGGAGCCGGTGTCGGCATCGAGGCCATGATCGGGGCAGCCGGTGCGGCGGCTGCGACCGGTGGAGCCGGCGGGGCGACCGGAGCAGCGGGTGCCGCCGGCATCGCCGGAGCGGACGCCGTCGCAGCGGCCGGCATGGCGACGCGGCCCATCGGCGGCGCGACCGGACGGCTCAGCGCCGGCTGGCCGGTCTGCATCGGCCGGTTCATGTCGAGCGAGAGGTAGTTCGGCGCGGGCTGCTGGGCGGCCATGGCGGCGATGCCGGTGGCAACCACCGACACGCGCATGCGGCCATCCATCGTGGCATCGAAGGTCGAGCCGAAGATGATGTTGGCGTCGCCGTCCACTTCCTCGCGGATGCGGTTGGCCGCTTCGTCGACTTCGTGCAGCGTCATGTCGAGGCCGCCGGTGATGTTGATGAGAACGCCCTTGGCGCCCTTCATCGAGTGATCTTCCAGCAGCGGGTTGGAGATCGCCGACTCGGCCGCCACGCGGCTGCGATCCGGACCTTCCGCCTCGCCCGTGCCCATCATCGCCTTGCCCATCTCGCCCATGACGGTGCGGATGTCGGCGAAATCGAGGTTGATGAGACCCGGCATGACCATGAGGTCGGTGACGCCGCGCACGCCCATGTGCAGGACGTCATCGGCCATCTTGAAAGCGTCGGCAAACGTCGTCTTCTCGTTGGCGATCTTGAACAGGTTCTGGT
>CAIYWM010000219.1 GCA_903929895.1 uncultured Alphaproteobacteria bacterium | reverse complement strand
GACCTTGCCGGTTTCGAGCACGTAGGCGTGCGTGGCGAGGTCGAGCGCCAGGGCAGCATTCTGCTCGACCAGCAGGATGCTCACCTTCTCCTCCTCGTTGATACGCCGCAGGATGCGGAAGATTTCCAGCACGATCAGCGGCGCCAGGCCGAACGACGGCTCGTCGAGCAGCATCAGGCGCGGCTTCAGCATCAGCGCCCGGGCGATCGCCAGCATCTGCTGCTCGCCGCCCGACAGTGTGCCGGCCTGCTGCTGGATGCGTTCCTTGAGCCGGGGGAAGTAGACGAAGACGCGCTCCAGCTCGTCCTTCACCCCCTGCTTGTCCTTGCGGGTGTACGCCGCGATGCGGAGGTTCTCGTCGACGGTCAGGGTGGTGAAGGTGCCGCGACCCTCGGGAACGTGGGCGATGCGCTGGCGGACGATTTCTTCCGTCGCCATGCCCCGGATGTTCTTGCCGTCGAAGCGGATTGTGCCGTCGGTGCGAACCATGTTGCAGATCGCCCGCAGCGTCGTCGTCTTGCCGGCGCCGTTGGCGCCCAGCAGCGTCGTGATCCCGCCCATCGGGATCTCGAAGCCGACGTCGTAGAGCGACTGTGTCTGGCCGTAGAAGGCCTTCAGTCCGCTAACCTCCAGAAGTGCGGCCATCACGCAGTCCCCAGGTAGGCGCGGATCACTTCCGGATCGCGCTGTACTTCAGCGGGCGTGCCGTCGGCGATCTTCCTTCCGAAATCGATCGCGACAACCTTGTCCGACACCGACATGACCAGGCTCATGTGATGCTCGACGAGCAGCACGGTGACGTTCTGCAGGTCGCGGACGCGCTTGATCTGCCCCTTCAGCACCTCGATCTCATCGTGGTTCAGTCCGGCCGCCGGCTCGTCGAGCAGCAGCAGCTTGGGGCTCGAGGCCAGCGCGCGGGCAAGCTCGACCCTCTTGCGAATGGGGAACGGCAGCGGGCCGGACAGGGCGTGGGTAAAGGGCACTAGGTCCATGAAAGCGATCAGCTCCTCGGCGCGCCGGGTGATCGCCTCCTCCTCGCCCTTGACCCTGGGCAACCGCAGGGCGTTCTCGAAAAAGCTGGTCGAGCTGACGCTGTGGCACCCGACCTTGACGTTGTCGAGGACCGACATGTTGTCGAACAGGGCCACGTTCTGGAACGTGCGGCCGATCCCGATCTTGGGAATGGCGTGGCGCGGCCGGTCGAGGATGGTCCGCCCCTCGAACTGAACGTCGCCGCTGTTGGGGGTGTACAGACGGCTCAGGCAGTTGAAGAGAGTCGTCTTGCCGGCGCCATTGGGCCCGATCAGCCCCGCGATCTGGCCGGCAAATACGTCGAAGGTTACGCCATCGAGGGCGACGATACCGCCGAACCGGACGGACACGTCGCGCACGCTGAGCAGCGGCGAGCCGCGAGATGAAGATGGTCCTGCCATGTGAATGCCGGTTTCGCCGGCCGGCGTATTACACACGCCGACTTAGCGAAATTACCCTGTCCTCCCAAGTACTTGCGACTCTTCTTCGGAGTCTGCACTCCAGTAACGATGGCTCATCACGAGCGCACGTGCAACTCAAATGGAAGAATGCCATGCTTTCGGCGCGATTGCGCCGCAGGTTGGCTGTGGTTGGCGGACATTGACATGCCGCTCTTTGCAACCGATACGAAATCTCCCCTTACAAAAGCGGGCTCACCGCAATGAATCGCATGTTTCGCCCGACCCTCTTCCTTACCGCTGCAGCCTGCCTCGCCCTTCCGGCGGTGGCCCAGACGCCCCCGACCCAGGCGTGGCCCCAGAACAAGCCGCCGGCCCAGGCCGCACCACCGGCGCCGGCCCAGCCCGCCGTGCCGCCCGCTGCTGCCGGAACGCCCCCCGGCACCGCCGCCGCCCCTGCACCGGCGCCCGGCAGCGCGATCCCGCTCCCGCAGTGGTTCATCGACATCGACGTCGACAAGAAGGGCGAGGTCACCCGCGCCGACTTCCTGAAGTACCGCATGAAGTCCTTCGAGACCCTCGATACCAACAAGGACAACAAGCTCTCGGTCGAAGAGTTCATCAAGGTCGTCGAACCGCCGGTGACGCCGGCCGATGCGCCCGGCCTGCCGCCGCTCGAGGAGCGCCGCAGCCGCGCCCGCGCCGAGTTCCAGAATCTCGACACCAATCGCGACGGCTTCGTCGAGCGCGCCGAGGCCGAGGCGCTGGTCCATGCGGAGTTCAACAACTACGACACCGACCGAGACAACAAGGTCACGGAGCCCGAGGTTCGCCTGATCATCCAGCGCGCGATGCAGCGCGAGGCGGCCGAGCGCCAGCAGGCCGAGGCCCGTCGCCGCCAAGGCATGATGGCCCTGAACGAGTTCATTGACATGCAGCTGCGCCAGGGCGACGAACTCGACAAGAACAAGGACACGAAGATCAGCGGCGCGGAGTACGTCGTCCTCGCCGGCCCCGCGGATGGGCCGCAGGCCAAGAACCTTTTGCCGTTCGACATGCGCAAGCAGATCGCCATGCGCAAGTTCGCGGAGATCGACACCAACAAGGACGGCCAGATCGACCGCGTCGAACTGTCGGCCTATGCGCTGAAGCTGTTCGGCGAGATGGATCTCAACAAGGATCGCTTCATCAGCGAGGAAGAGTTCAAGAAGGCCCAGGAGGTGGAGGCCGCCAAGATCCGCGCCATCGTGCAGACGATGATGCCGGCCCAGCAGCCGGCGCAGCCCCGGCCGGCCCAGCCCCAGCCGCGTGGTGGCCAGCCCGCACCGGCGCCGCAGCCCTCGGGACCGCCGCCCGGCCTGCCGCAGGGCACGCGCTAGGCTTCCTCGAAATCGAAAGCCGCGGGACCGCAAGGCCCGCGGCTTTTTCGTGCCTGCTCGTCAGCGTTACTCGACGGTGACGCTCTTGGCGAGATTGCGCGGCTGGTCGACGTCGGTGCCCTTGGCGACGGCCGTGTAGTAGGCCAAGAGCTGCACGGGGATCGTGTAGAGGATCGGCGCCACGACGGGATGGACCGCCGGCAGGGTGAGCGTTGCCACCGCATGCGGCCCCAGGCGCGCCACGCCGGCCGCGTCGCTCAGCAGCACCAGCTTGCCGCCGCGCGCCTTGACCTGCTCGAAGTTCGACGCCGTCTTGTCGAACAACGAATCGTTGGGCGCCACGACCACGACCGGCACCAGCTCGTCGATGAGCGCGATCGGTCCGTGCTTCATCTCCCCGGCCGCATAGCCCTCGGCGTGGATGTACGAGATTTCCTTGAGCTTCAGCGCCCCCTCGAGCGCCACCGGGAAAGACGTGCCGCGGCCGAGATAGAGCACGTCGCGCGCCTCGGCGAGGATATCCTCGGAGATCTGGCGGTACTGCTCCTCCATGT
>CAIYWM010000218.1 GCA_903929895.1 uncultured Alphaproteobacteria bacterium | reverse complement strand
GCCGCGAATTACGTCGCCGAGGATGGGGGCGAGGCGATTTATCGCAGCATGGAATTTCCGCTGACGACTTCTGTCGCGACCGTGCAGCGCATCATGAAGGCCGAATTGGAACGCAATCGCCGCCAGCGCGAAGTCGCCTTTCCGGCCAATCTATCCGCGCTCCGGCTGAGGCCTTGGGATAGCGTGACGCTGGCGCTCGATCGGCTGGGGCCCTTTCCGGCGCGAGTGACCGGCTGGGCGCTGGCGCCGGATGGCGGGGTGAACCTGCAATTGGCCGAGGAGGATCCCGCCGTCTGGGCCTGGAACCCGGCGACGGATGAGCGCGCGACGGGGCAGAACCCGTCCGTGGTGCTGCCCAACCCAGGCGTGATCGCCGCGCCCGCCGCCATCCTGGTGGAGACGCCGCTGGCGGTGGCTTTCACGGCGATCGCCGTCTCCTGGTCGGCGGTGGGCTCGGCCTATCTCGCCGGCTACGAGATCGAGTTCCGCCCCACCTCGGTCGCCGTGTGGCAGGGCTATGCAGGCGGCTTCGGCGCCACCGCCGTCGCTATCCCCACGGCGGAGCCGACTGCCTTTCGCGTGCGGGCGCAGGCGCGCAGCGGCGCTGTGTCGGGCTGGCGCGAGGCGCTGGTGCCGGCCGCCACCTCGGGCCTGGCCGCGACCGGCATCGCGGGCGGTGTGCGCCTGTCGGGCGGCTTTCCAGCGGACGGGCTCCGGCTGCAGGTCTTCGAGGCCACCAGCGCCAGCCTGGCCGCCGCGACCAAGCTGGCCAGTGAGCCAACCGCGCTGCCCTGGGATCGCACCGGGCTCACCACCGGCCAGACCCGCTGGTACTGGCTGCGCAGCGTCTCGGCCGAGGGCAACGTCTCGGCCTTCGCCGGCCCGGTCACCGCCACCGCCCTCTGATCGGAGACAGCCATGCCGGCGCGCATCGACGACCTGCTGGTCCTCAACGCCAACCTCAACAAGACCGACTTCGCCAAGTACCTCCGTGACCGCGAGGCCGTGCTGCCGACCGACTTCGGGGGCTTGGGCGATGGCGTGGCCAACGACCGCACCGCCATCCAGGCCTGCTTCGATCGCGCCGCGGCGGATGGCAAATTCGCCGTCATCCCACCCGGTACCTGGAACGTGGGCAGCGGCGTCACGCTCGGGGGCGGTGCCCGCGGCCTGATCATGCGCGGCGTCATCCGCTACACCGGCGCGGCCAACGCCCCGACCACCGTGCTGACGCTCGGCGATGGCGGCACCACGCGCAACGGCGAGAAGCTTTATGCCGGGCTGCAGGTAGTGCGTCAGATTCAATCCGACTGGGCCTCCGAGGCCGATATCGGCATCCTGGTCCGCAACATCGACGCCTCGGTGGTCGAGCTTCGCCTGGTCTCGGGCTTCACAATCGGGATGCGCACGCTGGGCGATGGCCGCGGCGTGGAGGACAGCACCTTCCACCTGCTGCGCATCCTGAACAACCGCTACGGCCTCGACATCCGCGCCGAGACGGCCACGGCCTGGAACACCTCGGTTCGCTACTATGGCGGGCACTTCGCCCTCGCCACCGGGATCAACCCGACCATCGACCGCTACGGCATCCGCTTCTCGCGCGGGGCGGGCGGCTACAACAACCACAACCGGCACGTCTTCGACGGGCCAAACTTCGAGCTGCGGCAGCTCGACCCGAACGTCGCCATCCCCTTCCTGAACGAAACGGACGGCACCGCCATCATCGGGCGCGCGCTGCGCATGGAAGCCTGCTCGCCGATCGTCGCGAGGCACACCGGCAGCGCGACGGACTGCGAGTACGAGGTGGCCTGGGCCAACACCTATGCCGTGCGGATTGACTACACCTCGACCGCCGACCGCGCCGGCAATGCGGTGATCAACCGGCATCGCGCCCCCGCCTCGCGGCTGCTGCGGGTACTGGAGGCGGTGCCGAACCTCCGCGCCGCGGCCTTTCGGCAGAGTGCGACCGAAATCGGCGTCGAGAAGCTGGCGACGCTGGCCACCTCGACCACGGCCGCAACCACCCTGGCGGGGCTGTGCTTCAACGGGTTGGATGGGATCGCAGCGACCTCACGCGGGCTGCTGCTGGATGCCAACCGTGGCCTGGCCTTCGTGGTGGACACCACCTCGGCGAAGGAGTTCGCCTTGGCGCATTGGCTGGTCGGTGGCGCTGATGGCGGGCGGCTGTTCGTGCGGGTGTTCGATGGCGCGGCCAATGTGCGTGAGAACATCGCCGGCGACGTGCTGGCCTCCGGCACCACCATGCAGTGGAACAGCCCGGCCAAGGGCTGGAATGCCGGCGCGGTGATGGCCGACGCCTCACTGAACCGGCGGCAGACGATCCGCGTCGGTGCCGGCGTGGCCTTCGCGCAGGTCGGGATCGTGGGCTTCGACGGCCAGATCGAGCTTGAGGCGCTGCGACTGTTCGGGCTGCCGGAGGCGGCGCCGGCCGTTCTCTATTCCTGCCCCGCCGTGCCTGTGGGGACGCGCAGCCTGGCGCTGGAGACCACCTGGGATCTGCCGAGCCTCACGGCAGGCACAACGGCGAACATCGACGTTACCGTCCCCGGCGCGCGGCGCGGCGACTTCGCCGATGCCTCGCTCGACACCAGCAGCATCGCCTTCGTCCTCGACTGCCACGTGTGGTCGAACAACAGCGTGCGGGTTACGGCACGCAATGTCAGTGCCTCGACGGTGGATCTCGCCGCGGTGCCTCTGGCTGTGCGGGTGATTAAGCGGCGCGTGCCGTAGAACCGAAGGCGCCCAGCGTCGCGACCCCCGGATCCGCCAATCACCTCTGCCCCACCAGCATCCGCAATTTTTCCAACGCGACCTGCTCGCTCTCCTTGTAGTCCAAGGCCCCCGCAAACCGCCCCGCCGCGTCGAGCAGGAAGACGCTCGCCGAGTGGTCCATCGTGTAGCCACCGCCCTCCAGCGGGACGCGGCGGTAGAACACGCGAAAGCCGTTCGCCGCCGCGGCAATCTGCGCCTCGGTGCCGGTTAGCCCGATGATCCTGCGATCGAACGCCTCCAGATAGGCCGCCATGGCCTGCGGCGTGTCGCGCTCCGCATCCACGCTGACGAACACCCATTGGATGCGATCCGAATCCGGCCCCAGGGCCTCGATGAAGCCCGTCATCTCGGTGAGGGTGGTCGGGCAGACATCGGGGCAATAGGTGAAGCCGAAGAACACCGCCATGGGCCGGCCGCGGAAGTCGCGCTCCGTGACCGCACGGCCGCGGTGGTCGGTCAGGCTGAAGGGCCCGCCGATCGCCAGTGTCCCTGGCCCGGTCGCGCTGCGTGGCGGCGCCAGCGGGCCATCGGTGACCAGCCACCCGCCGGTGGTGGCCAGTAGCAGGAAGCCCACGACGCCAACGGCGCCCCAGGCCACCCAACGGATGATGCGCAGCATCGGCCGGCTCAATGGCCCTGGTGCGGCCCGGTGCCGCGCGCACCCGGGGCCTCGACCGCCAGTTCGACCGTGATGCGCCCCGCGCGCTCGAACACCAGGGTCGTCGGCACGCGGACGCCTTGTTCGAAGCCGCCCTTCGGCCCGATCAGCATCAGGTGGAGGCCACCGGGTGCGAGCCGCACCTCCCCGCCCGCCGGCAGCGCGATGCCACCGGCGATCGGGCGCATGCGCATGATGCCGTCGGTGATGGACATCTCGTGCAACTCGACGCGCGTCGCGCGCGGCGTCTCCGCCGCGACCAGGCGATCCGGCGCGGCGCCGGTGTTGCGGATGACCATGTAGCCGGCGGCAGTGGGCGCCGCAGTGCCCACGGCGCGGGTCCAGGGATGGTCGATGGCCAGGTCCCCGACGCGGTATTCATGTGCGGCGAGCGGATTGCCCAAGAAGGAAAGCGAGACGAAGGCGGTGCCGGTCGTCAGGACCGCGCGCAACAGGGTGCGACGCATGGAAGCAATACTCCGACAGGGGTTGGAACAGCCCCGCGCGAGGCGGGGCCGGCTTCAGCCGAGGGTCGGAGCGGCAGGCGGTGCGCGGGCGGGCGGTGGCGCCCGCGCCGGCGGCAGGGGCGATGCGCCG
>CAIYWM010000217.1 GCA_903929895.1 uncultured Alphaproteobacteria bacterium | reverse complement strand
GCTAACCCCAGCTGACCTTCCTGACCTCGCTTCATCACAGCCTCCGTCAGAGGATTCCTGTGAATCATCAATCGCCCAAGACGCCAAGACCTTTTGCAGAGGTCTCATTCAGATGGGGAAGTGCCCCGTCATACGGGGCGATGGGGTCATGGGCGTCGCGAAGCCTATGACCCCTCCGTCGGCTGGCGGCTTGGTTACAAGCCGCGAGCCGCCACCTCCCCATTTGAATGGGGAGGAAAGTGATTCTACTCCGTCCGGAAAGGCACTAGGCGCGCGCGCGCGCCTTCTCGTCGGTCAGCACGCCCATCTGGCGCAGCACTTCCCGCAGGGCGGGGAGCTGCGCCTCGGGCAGCGGCAGGCGCGGCGCGCGCGGCGGGCCCATCGGCATGCCCATCATCTCGAAGGCGGCCTTGGTGCCGGAGACGTAGCGCGGGCCGCCGACCCACCAGAGCAGCGGCGTCATCTTCATGTAGAGCGCGAGGGCCGCATCCATGTCGCGCTTGTCGGCGACCAGCTCGAACAGTTCGGCCGACCAGCGCGGGATCACGTTGGAGCAGACCGCGACCCAGCCTTCGGCGCCCAGCCAGAAGGATTCGTAGCCCAGCACGCCGGCGAAAACCGTCATCTTGTCGCCGGCGAGGCGGATGATGTCGCGCACGCGCGTCGGATCGAGAGTCGATTCCTTGACGTAGAGGCAGTTCGGAATCTGGGCGATGCGCGCGATCAGCTCCGGCTGCATGTCGACGTTCGCCGTCGCCGGATTGTTGTAGACCATGATCGGGAGCGAGATCGCGTCCGCCACCTTCTTGTAGTGGGTGAAGAGCTCGTCGTCGGTCGGCACGCTGTAGAAGGGCGGGATGATCATCACGCCGTCGGCACCCATCGATTCGGCCTCGCGGCTGGTGCGGATGACCTCGTCGGTCCATTCCGCGCCCGTGCCGATCAGCACCGGGACCCGCCCGGCCGCCTGCTTCACCACGATCTCCACGATCTGTCGGCGCTCGTCCGGCGTCACGCTCAGGAACTCGCCGGTGCTGCCCAGCGGGATCAGCCCGTGGATGCCCTCGGCGATCTGGAAGTCGACCAGCCGGCGCAACGCCGCCTCGTCGACCTTGCGGCCGTCGGCGGTGAAGGGCGTGATCATGACGGTGTAGGTGCCGCGGAACTTCTTCATGCTGTGCCTCCGTCAACATTGTAGACCTTTTGCATGCGCCTGAAACACCCCGACATGCGGCCCACGGGCGCGCCCATTCGAATCTCCTTCGACGGGCGCGATATCGAGGCGATGCAAGGTGAGACGATCGCCGCGGCGCTGGCGGCGTCGGGCATCGTCGCTGTCCGGGAGGCCCGCTCCGGTGCGCCGCGCGGGCCCTTCTGCGGCATGGGTGTCTGCTTCGACTGCCTCGTCACGGTGGATGGCCGCCCCAGCCAGCGGGCCTGCCTCACCAAGGTCGAGCCCGGCATGGCGGTGTGCTCCTCGCCGGTGGCGGGTTTGCCGACGGAGACGAGGACAGAAACCGCGGCGGCCGAAGAGGTCACCTGTGATGTGCTGGTGGTAGGCGCCGGTCCAGCCGGGCTGGTCGCGGCCCGCGCGTTGGCCGTGGCGGGCGCCTCCGTCGTGGTTCTCGACGAGCGCCTTCATCCGGGCGGGCAGTACTTCAAGCCATTGGCGCCGTCACACGAGGCTGATCTCGCAACCCTCGATCGCCAGTTCCGTGACGGCGCGGTGCTGCGCCAATCGACGCTGGCGGCGGGTGCTCGGATCCTGAACGACGCGACTGTCTGGGCGGCCTTCTCGGTACAGGAAATCGCCGCCGTCGTGGCAGGGCAGGCGATGTTGTTTCGGCCCAAACGCCTGGTGCTGGCGACGGGCGCGTTCGAACAATCGCTGCCCGTTCCGGGATGGACCCTGCCGGGCGTGATGACGGTCGGCGGCTTGCAGACGCTCGCGCGTTCCTATCGCGTGGCGCCGGGCCAGCGCATCGTGATTGCGGGCAATGGCCCGCTTTGCCTGCAGACCGCCGCCGAGCTGATCGACGGCGGCGCGAATGTTGTCGCCGTGCTCGAGGCGGCGCGGCGGCCGGGTCTTGCGCAGTGGCGCGGGGTGGCGCGAGCCGCTGCGGCCGATCCCTTTCTCATCGCGCAGGGAGCGCGACTTGCGGGACGGCTGGGCAATCTCCTCCATTGGGGGTCCAAGGTGACGCGGCTGGTCGGCGAGGATCGCGTGCGGCGCGTCGAAGCCGGCGGGTTCGCGATCGACGCCGACATCGTGGCGCTGGGTTACGGCTTTGCCTCCTCCTCGGAGATTGCGCGGTCGCTCGGCTGCGCCCATCGCTTCGTGGCGCGAGGCACCGGGTCGATGGAAACGCTGACGGATGGGGAGGGCCGTTCGAGCCTGCCGGAGGTGTTCGCCATCGGCGACGGCGCGCGGTTCGGCGGCGCGCAGGCGGCCATGGCGCAGGGAACCATTGCCGCTGCCTCCATTGCCAAGGACCTGGGCCTTGAAGGCATCAAGAGCGACGAAGCCCGACGGACGTTGAACCGGTCCCGTCGCTTTCAAGCGGCCCTGTGGCAGCTGTTCGATGCGCCGCCGCTTGATCCTGCAGCGATTGAGGACACCGCCATCATCTGTCGCTGTGAAGAGGTGACGGCGGGCGACCTGCGGACCCTGATCGCGGCCGGCCACGATTCGCCGGCGGTGCTGAAACGCAAATGCCGCGTCGGCATGGGCCGATGCCAGGGGCGCTACTGCGCGTCGCTGGTGGCCCGCCTGACGAGGAGCGAGGTCGGCGAGTTCGACCTGTTCGCGCCGCGACCGCCGATCAAGCCCGTGCCGATCCGCGCGCTGACGGTCGAGCAGGGCGAGTGGGGCGGACACAAGGAGTTCGTGCCGCCGGACATGTCGCGACCGCGCGAGACCGAGCCTCTGGCGACCGAGGCGGTCGATACGCTGGTGATCGGCGGCGGCGTGGTGGGCTCGTGTCTTGCCTACTGGCTGGCGCGCGAGGGCATCGAGACGCTGGTCGTCGAGCGCGACGAGGTGAATCTCCAGGCCTCGGGCGCCAATGCCGGCAGCCTGCATGTCCAGCTCCTGTCGTTCGACTTCGGTGCCAAGGCCCAGGCCGGCGGCGGTCCGGCGGCGGCCACCTTGCCTTTGGGCCCCGCCTCAGTGGCGCTATGGCGCGAGATCGAGACCGATACTGGCCAGGACCTCGAGATGAAGGTCATGGGCGGGCTGATGCTGGCCGAGAACGCGCGCGACGTTGAATTCCTCAAGGCCAAGATCGCGATCGAGCGTGCACACGGTGTCGAGGCCGAACTGATCGGCGCCAACGAACTGCGCCGCCTCGAGCCGGGGGTGAGCGACGTGGCGATCGCCGCGGAATGGTGCCCCGGCGAGGGCAAGATCAATCCGCTGCTGGCCACCTATGCCGTGGCCGAACGTGCGCGTGCCTTGGGCGCCCGCTTCCGCCGCGGCAGCGACGTGCAGTCGATCGAACGCACCGAGCGCGGCTACCGTGTCGTCACCAGCCGCGGCGAGATCGCCTGCCGGCGCATCGTGAACGCCGCCGGCGCCTGGACGCCGCAGGTCGCCGCGCATCTCGGCGTGACGGTCCCGGTCAAGGGCGCGCCCTTGCAGATGATCGTGACCGAGCCGGCGCCGCCCGCGATCGAGAAGCTGATCGCCCATGCCGACCGCCATCTCACCCTGAAGCAGATGGCGTCGGGCGCCTTCCTGATCGGCGGCGGCTGGACGGCGGGTCTCGATGAAGGCCAACGCCTGTCGCGCGCATTGCGCTCGAGCGTGGAGGGCAATCTCTGGATCGCCAGCCGCGTCATCCCGGCGCTCGCCGATCTCCATGTCGTGCGCGTCTGGGCCGGCATGAACGTCAACGTCGACGGCGCGCCGATCCTGGGTGAAGTGCCGGGCCTGCCGGGCTTCTACAACTGCGTCGGCTCGAACGGTTATACGCTGGCGCCCGTGCTGGCGCGCCTGACGGCCGAGATGCTGGCCGGCCGCAGCACGAGCCTGTCGGTGGCGCCCTATTCGATCCAGCGCTTTCACTGAGGAGGGCTTCGCATGGAAACCTCGACCAAGACGGCGCGCCAGCTCTACGAGGCCCTGAAAGCCGATCCGCAGCGGCGCCGCTTCGGCTTTGGCGCCAAGCCCGCTCTGGTGAACGTCGATTTCCAGAACGCCTACACGCGGCCGTCCGAGTTCGCGACGGCCTACGAGACCGATCCCCGGCAGATCGAGCATGTGAACAGGCTGGCGCGGCTGTTGCGCGCCCATGGCTGTCCTGTGATCTGGACCTACGTCGCCTATCTCGATTCGGGCGAGGATTGCGGCGTCTGGGGAACGCGTGCCGACATGTCCGAGAGGCTGCGAAGCATCAAGGCCGGCGACCGGCGGGCCCAACTCGACGACCGCTGCGAAATCGATCGCGACTACGACATCGTCATGAACAAGCGGATGGCGTCCGCGTTCTTCGAGACCAACCTCGGATCGCTGTTCACGTTCCACAAGGTGGATACGGTGATCGTCACCGGCGGCTCGACCTCAGGCTGCGTGCGCGCCACGGTGGTCGACAGTCTCTCGCGCAGTTTCCGTACGATCGTTCCCGAGGAGTGCGTCGCCGACAAGCACGAGAGCCCGCACTTCGCCAACCTCTACGACATGATGGCCAAATACGCCGATGTCCTGCCGGTCGCGGAGGTGATCGACTTTTTGGAGCGCTACGAGCCGGTGACCTAGAGGAAAAGCGAAAGGTCCCTCACTTCGTTCGGGATGACACTATTGCTGGAGTTGGCGTCGTGCGCCGATGCAGGAAACGGTGTCATCCCAAGCGAAGTGAGGGACCTTTGATCATTTCGCTTAATTGAAGATCGACGGGTCGATCAGGGGCCGGCCGCGCGGGCGGGCGGCTTCGGGGCGGTCGCATTTCTGGAAGACGCCGCGTCCGGCCGAGCCGCTCATGCGGCCTTCCTCCATCACCACCTCGCCGCGTGACAGGGTCATCACCGGATACCCGGTGAGCTCGCGTCCCTCGTAGGGCGTGTAGTCGCAATTGTGGTGCAGGATCGAGTTGGTGAGGCTCACCCGGCGTTCGGGATCCCACAGTACGATGTCGGCATCCGAGCCGACAGCGATCGTGCCCTTGCGCGGGTGCAGGCCGTAGATCTTGGCGGCATTGGTCGAACTGAGCGCCACGAACTGCTGCAGGGTGAGGCGGCCCTTGTTGACGCCCTCGGAGAAGAGCAGCGGCAGCCGCGTCTCGACGCCCGGCACGCCGTTGGGAATCTTGCGGAAGCTCTGGGCCGCGCCCGGCAGCTTCTTGCCGCGCACATCGTCGAACTTGAAGGCGGCATGGTCGGACGAGAGGATCTGGAAGGTGTTGGCCGAGAGGCCGGTCCAGATATGCTCCTGATTGTCGGTGCCGCGCGGTGGCGGCGAGCAGACGCACTTGGCGCCTTCCTCGCCCGGCTTCTCGAAATCCTCCTCGCTCAGGAACAGGTATTGCGGGCAGGTCTCGCCATAGACACGCAGGCCGCGCGCCTGAGCGCGCTGGATCTCGTGCATCGCTTCCTTGGCCGAGACATGGACCAGCAGCATCGGCACGTCGAGCAGTTCGGCCAGCGAGATGGCGCGATGGGTGGCCTCGCGCTCGACCACGAAGGGGCGCGAGGTCGCGTGGAACTTGGCGGCGGTCATGCCCTTCAGCTCCAGCCGCTCGGTCAGCCAGGTGATGCAGTCGGAGTTTTCCGCATGGATCATCAGCATCGCCTGCTCGCGGCGGGCGGCGGCCAGCGCGTCGAGCATCTCGCGGTCGGTGAGCTTCACGTCGTCGTAGGTCATGTAGACCTTGAACGAGGTGTAGCCGTCGGCGACCAAGGCGGTGAAATCCTGGCCCATGATCTTCTCGCTGGCATCCGACAGGATCACATGGAACGCGTAGTCGATCAGCGACTTGCCCTCGGCGCGCTTGTGATACTTGTTCACCGCGTCGCGCAGCGGCTGGCCCTTGTTCTGGTAGGCGAAGGGAATGATGGTCGTGGTGCCGCCGGCCGCGGCGGCGCGGCTGCCGCTTTCGAAATCGTCGCAGAAGACCGAGCCGTCGGCCGTGTCCTGGTCGAAATGGACATGCGCGTCGATGCCGCCGGGCACGGCGATCAGGCCGGTGGCGTCGATCTCGCGCCGGCCCTTGTCGAGCCGCTCGCCCAGCGCCACCACGCGCCCACCGACGATCCCGATGTCGCCTTTCACCACATCAGAGGCGGTGGCAATCGTCGTATTGCGGATGACGAGATCGTACTCGGCCATGTGTCCTCCCGGGGCGGCTTTGCGCTGTAGTATAGCAAGTCCCGTGCCCGTCTCCGGTCGCCCTGTCTTCATCTAGACCGGGGGCGCGGCCCGGTCCAAACTCTCGCCAACAAAATGGGAATCTCGATGAAACGCTGGGTTGGCTCCCTGATCTCCGTGCTGGCGGCCGTCGGCCTCGGTGCCCTCGCGCAGGCACAGACCGTCGCCATCAAGCCGGCCGTCGTCTTCAGCACCGGCGGCAAGTTCGACAAGTCCTTCAACGAAGGGGTCTGGCAGGGCGCCGAGCGCTTCAAGAAGGAGACGAACATCGCGGTCGCGGAGTTCGAGCCCAGCAACGAGACCCAGTTCGAGCAGGCACTGCGCCGCTTCGCCCAGCGCGGTCAGGATCCGATCATCGCCGTCGGCTTCGCGCAGGCGGTCCCCCTCGAGAAGGTCGCGCGGGAGTTCCCCAACATCCACTTCACCGTCATCGACAGCGTGGTGAATCTGCCCAACGTCCAGTCGGTCGTGTTCAAGGAGCAGGAAGGCTCGTTCCTGGTCGGCGTCCTGGCGGCGATGGCCTCCAAGACCGGCAAGATCGGCTTCGTGGGCGGCATGGACATCCCGCTGGTGCGCCGCTTCCAGTGCGGCTTCGAGCAGGGCATCAAGTACGCCAGTCCCAATGCCGAACTGATCACCAACATGACCGGGACGACGCCCGCCGCGTGGAACGATCCGGGCCGCGGCGCCGAGCTGGCCAAGGGCCAGTTCGATCGCGGGGTCGACGTCGTCTATGCCGCTGCCGGCAGCACCGGCCTGGGCATCCTCCAGGCGGCCAAGGACCGCGGCAAGCTCGGGATCGGTGTCGATTCCAACCAGAACCATCTGCATCCCGGCAACATGCTGACCTCGATGCTGAAGCGCGTCGATCTCGCGGCCTACGACAGCTTCAAGGCGGCGCGGAACAACGAGTGGAAGGGCGGCGTGCACGTGCTTGGCCTCAAGGAAGGCGGAGTCGACTGGGCGCTCGACAAGGACAACGAAAAGCTCATCACGCCGCAGATGAAGGCCGCGGTCGATGCCGCGAAAGCCGCGATCATCTCGGGTCAGATCGTCGTCCATGACTATATGAGCAACAATTCGTGCAAGAGCTGACGGCCGACGCTGCCATCGAGCTCCGGGGAATCGACAAGTCGTTCGGCAGCGTGCACGCGGTGCGGGGTGCCTCGCTGCGGATCGAACGCGGCAGCATCACCGGCATCGTGGGCGAGAACGGCGCCGGCAAGTCGACGCTGATGAGCATCCTCTACGGACTTTATCGCGCCGATGCCGGCGAGATTCTGATCGAGGGGCGCCCGGTCGAGATGGCGAGCCCGCGCGACGCGATCGGCCACGGGATCGGCATGGTCCACCAGCACTTCATGCTGGTCGACAGCTTCACCGTGCTGGAGAACCTGATCCTGGGGGCCGAAGGCGGGGCGCTGCTGGCCGGCGGCCTGGCGGCGGCCCGGACGGAGCTGGCGCGGCTCGCGCGCGAGTATGGGCTCGCCATCGATCCCGATGCGCTTGTGGCCGACCTGTCGGTGGGCGAACAGCAGCGGGTCGAGATCCTCAAGGTGCTTTTTCGCGGTGCCCGCATTCTCATCCTGGACGAACCCAGCGCCGTGCTGACGCCGCAGGAGACCGACCGGCTGCTGGAGATCCTGCGCGGGCTGCGCGACCGTGGTGTCACGGTCGTGCTGATCACCCACAAGCTGCGCGAGATCCTGGCGGTGACCGACAAGGTGGTCGTCATGCGTCGCGGCGAGGTGGTCGCGGAACGCCGTACGGCCGAGACCGATGCCGAGGATCTGGCCGAGCTGATGGTCGGCCGCAAGGTGCGCTTCGATCTCGACAAGGCGCCGGCCCGGCAGGGCGAGACGAGGCTGGCCGCGCGTCACCTGTCGCTGGTCGATCGTCGCGGCGTCCGCCTGCTCGACGACATCTCGCTCGAGGTGAGGGCGGGAGAGATCGTGGGGATCGCCGGCGTTTCCGGCAACGGCCAGAGCGAGTTGCTGCAGGTTCTCGCGGGCATCCGGCCGCCGACCGGCGGCGAAATGGAAGTCTGCGGACGCAAGATCGATGTCGCCCATCCCGTCGATCCGGCCGAGATGCGCGATCTCGGCGTTGCCCATGTCCCGGAAGACCGGCTCCGGCAAGGCCTCGTGCCGGCCTTCCTCGCCTCGGAGACCTCGATCCTCGGCTATCAGGATCGCGAGCCGTTCTGCCACAACTACCTGATGGACGGTCCGGCGGTCGGAAAGTACTGCGCCGATCTCATGGAGCGCTTCGACGTGCGACCGCGCACGCCGGGCCTGCGCTCGTCCAACTTCTCCGGCGGCAACCAGCAGAAGCTGATCCTGGCACGCGAGATGGCGCGCAATCCCAAGGTGCTGCTGGTCGGCCAGCCGACGCGCGGCGTCGACATCGGCGCCATCGAATTCATCCGCCGTGAGCTGGTCCGGAGCCGCGACGCTGGGTGCGCGGTGCTGGTCGTGTCGGTCGAACTGGAGGAGATCCTGTCGCTGGCCGACCGCATCCTGGTGATGTTCGGCGGCCGCATCGTGGGCGAGGTCGCCGCAGGCGAGGCGGACGAGCGCACGCTGGGCCTGATGATGGCGGGTGCGCGGGCGGCATGAGCGCCTCGCGCCGTCCGCTGCCCGGCTGGGTCGAGATCGGCCTGCTGCCGCTCGCCAACATCGCGATGGCGTTCCTCGTCGTCGGGCTCATCGTGGAGGTGATCGGTGTCGATCCGTTCCATGCGCTGAGGCTGCTGGTCCTGGGCGCCGTGGGGTCGTCCGAGTCGATCGGCTACACGCTCTACTACGCCACCAACTTCATCTTTACGGGGCTTGCCGTCGCCGTGGCCTTCCATGCCGGCCTGTTCAACATCGGCGGCGAAGGTCAGGCCTATATCGGCGGGCTGGGCTGCGGCCTCGCCGTGCTGGCGCTCGACGGCACCCTGCCGGGTCTGTTGATGATCCCGCTCGCCATCCTCGCGTCGGCGGCCTTCGGTGCGGCCTGGGCTGCCATTCCCGCCTGGATGCAGGCCTGGCGCGGCAGCCACATCGTCATCACCACCATCATGTTCAACTTCGTGGCCTCGGCCCTGATGGTCTACCTGATGGTGAACGTGCTGATCGCGCCGGGCTCGATGACGCCGCAGAGCCGCGGCTTCGCCGCCTCTGCCGCGGTACCGTCGATGCAGGCCGCGCTGCAATGGATCGGCATCGCGGTCGCGCCGTCGGCGCTCAACCTGTCGCTGCTGCTGGCGCTTCTGGCGTGCGTCGGCGTCTGGATTTTCCTGTGGCACACGCCGTGGGGCTATGGCCTGCGCACCATGGGGCACAATCCGGAAGCGGCGGTCTATGCCGGCACCAACCTGAAGCGCATGACCATGCTGGCCATGTGCCTGTCGGGCGCGCTGGCCGGTGGCGTCGCGGTCAACGAACTGCTGGGCGTGCATCACCGGCTCGTGCTCGACTTCGCCGCCGGCTACGGCTTCACCGGCATCGCGGTCGCGCTGATGGGGCGGGGGCATCCACTCGGCATCGTGCTGGCAGCCCTGCTGTTCGGCGCACTGCAACAAGGTGGCGCCGAACTCAATTTCGAGATTCCAAAGATCACGCGCGAGATGGTCGTCGTGATCCAGGGGCTGGTGATCCTGTTCTCGGGCGCGCTCGTCCATCTGCCGCGGCCGTGGCTGCAGGCGCTGTTCGCGCGAAAGGGCTGAGATGGAGGAGACGCTCGCCCTCGTCGTCGCGACGCTCGCCGCCACCCTGAGGGTTGCGACGCCGCTGGTGCTCTGTGCCATGGGCGGGCTGTTCTCCGAGAAGAGCGGCATCATCGATGTCGGGCTCGAGGGAAAGATGCTGATGGCCGCGTTCTTCGCGGCGGCCACCGCATCGCTCACCGGCTCCGCCTGGGCGGGCGTCGGTGCGGCGATCCTGGCGGCCGAGGTGCTGGCCCTGCTGCACGGCTTCGCCTGCATCACCCATCGCGGCAACCAGGTCGTGAGCGGCATCGCGATCAACATCCTGGCGATGGGTCTCACCGTGGTTCTCGGTGCGGCATGGTTCGGCCGGGGCGGCCAGACGCCACCGCTGGCCGGGACGGAGCGTCTCAGTCCGATCTTCTTCCCTGTCGCCGGCGACAACATCCTGGTCTATGCGGCGCTTCTCTCCGTCCCCTTCGCCTGGTGGGTGATCGAGCGCACGCGCTTTGGCCTCAGGCTGCGCGCCGTGGGCGAGGTCCCCCTGGCGGTCGATGCCGCCGGAATCTCCGTGTCCTGGCTGCGCTATCGGGCGGTGCTGCTCTGCGGCCTGTTCGCCGGCCTGGCGGGCGCCTATCTCTCGATCGCCCAGAATGCAGGATTCAGCCGCGACATGACGGCGGGGCAGGGCTTCATCGCCCTGGCTGCGATCATCTTCGGGCGCTGGCGGCCGGTGCCGGCCTTCGGCGCCTGCCTGGCCTTCGGCCTGCTCGACGCCATTGCCATCCGTCTGCAGGGTGTGAAACTGCCGGGTGTCGGCGAAGTCCCGGTGCAACTGATCCAGGCTATGCCTTATCTTCTGACGCTCTTCCTGTTGGCCGGGTTCATCGGCCGTACGGTCGCGCCGAAGGCGGCCGGCGTGCCCTACGAGAAGGAGCATTGAGATGAACGACCTTCTCCACCTGGCGCAGCGGATGATGCTGCGGGCCCATGCCCCCTATTCGAAGTTCCATGTCGGCGCCGCGCTCCGGGCCGAGGACGGCTCGATCCATGGCGGCTGCAACGTGGAGAATGCGGCCTATCCTCAGGGCCTCTGTGCCGAGGCCGGTGCCATCGCGGCCCTGGTCGCGGCGGGCCACAAGCGCATCGTCGAATGCGTCGTGGTCGGCCCCGGTCCTGAAGTCATCACGCCCTGCGGCGGTTGCCGGCAGAAGCTGCGCGAGTTTGCGGCCGACGACGTTCCGGTCCATCTCTGCGGGCCCGACGGGCTGCATCGCACCGTGACGCTGGGGCAGCTCCTGCCGATGTCCTTCGGTCCGCAGCATTTCGTCCAGCCGTGAGTGACGTGCTCGACCG
>CAIYWM010000216.1 GCA_903929895.1 uncultured Alphaproteobacteria bacterium | reverse complement strand
ATCGGCGCCGGTGTGGTCGATCGCGTGCGCCAGATGCTGCAGGGGCGTCTCGTGGTCGGCGTCAATTTCGGCGGCCGCGCTGACCGCTACACCTGGGGAGACGGCATGCCGCTCACCGCCAACAAGGCCGCCGAGATGTGGGCCTCGATGCGTGCCTGGCTGAAGACCGCGGCCATCCCCTACGATACCGAGTTGATGGCGGAACTCACGGGGCGCGAATACGGCTTCGACCTGCACAACGCGATCAGGCTCGAGAAGAAGGAGGACATGAAGAAGCGCGGCCTGGCCTCGCCCGACAATGCCGACGGCCTGGCGTTGACCTTCGCCTACCCAGTCGCCGACCTGCCCGCGGAAATGCAGTTCGACGCGGGCGGGGGGCCTGAGGCGTTCCGCGCCGTGTCGATCGAGTCCGATTACGATCCGCTCGCGGACTCTTAAGCGCTGGACTCAGTGTCACTGCATTGTCATGGTCCGGCCAATCGCCCGCAGAGGCGATTTGGGAGGCATCCGGGGCGACGGCTCGACCGACCGACTCGATGTCTTAAGGCCCGCCCTCCACCCAGTCTCAGGGTAGGGCGGGCCTTTTCACATGGGTGAGCCGCAGGCGTCGGCGATGGCGGGGGCGATCACCGTCGCGAAGGTTTGGGCACCCTTGGCGGAGAAGTGCTCGGCATCGACGAAGTGCCTATTGTCCAAGTTGCTTTGGTCCACGTCGACATAGACATCGCCCAACGCAGCCGCCTCGTGCTTCAGCACGGAACGGAGATGCGCCAGCAGCGTGTGCAGGTCCTTCAGCTCGATGAAGGCCGTCCACTTCGCATGAAGGCCCACGTCGGGCGGCGGCGGCGCGTGATAGTCGGCGTAGCCCGGATCGAGGTTGCGGAAGTGCGCATTGGGGATGTCCTGACCGCCGACGAAATAGACGGCACAGCACGGCGCCACGCGCCATACATATCCTGGTAGAAGGCCGTGCAGATCACATGCTCGACCGTGCTGTTGCCGCTCACCGCGCGGTTCAGCACGGCGAACCGGTCGGCTCCCATCAGCGCCTGGAGGCGCTCGGGCCAGGTCTCTCCGTCGGACAAGGCGATGCTTTCCACCGTCGAACCGCCGAACACGGCGACGACGATGCGGTCCTGCAGCTCCCCGGGTAAGCGCTCGCGGCCACGCAGCCCCTGCGAATCGACATGTAAACGCGTTCGCGTCCCTGTCGGCGTCGGCACGTTGGCGGCCTGCAGCAGGGGATGCCAGACTCGCGTGGCGCTTCGCACACCCCGGTCGGGGAAAATCCCGATCGCCGCGCTCCTTTCATGTTCGGCCATCACCGCGGCGCCAAGCCCGGTACCCAACTCCAGCGCCGCCAGCGGCAGCATCACCATCGTTATTCGCGGCCACGGGGGGCAGATCATGCCGAGTGCCAGCAGCCCGCCGACATAGGCCAAGAACCAGGCTGCAGGCGATCTGGCGGCAACGTCATTCGCCAGCCCATAGACGAGCACGACGATACCGCCTCCCACTGCCAACAGCAGCGCCACCGCAACGGTGATCGTTCACTCGAAACGGTAGGGATGCGAGAGGCCGACATGACGGACGAGCCAAGCTTTCATGCGGCGCGGAGGATGGAGGCGCCGGGCCGTGCCCGCAAGCGCAGCGACCTAGCGTAAGCCGTCGGGCCCTGGATGAAGGGTCAGCCAGTCGCGAATATCCGCTTGCATCCCCAAAATCCGGTTCATCAGTAACTCAAGGGCTCGCTCACAGGAGAGACGCCCTTGGGAATTTTCGGGGGTGGACAGGCCGCTTATCCTCCGATGTCGCCGCCGGCCCTGCCGCCCGCGCCCGACCCCTTCCCGTCGATGGCCGACCCGTCGGTGCGCGAGGCGCGGGAGGCGCAGAAGAAGCGCGCGGCCGCGATGGCGGGCTACGCCTCCACGATCACGACCGGCGGCCTCGGGCTGACCGACGCCGCGTCCACCACCGCTGCGCGCGGCAAGACGATGCTGGGGGCCTGAGATGGCGCACGATCCCGCCCTCCGTCGACATCTCGAAGCCCGCCTCAACGTCCTGAAGCGCCAGCGCCAGTCCTGGGAGCCGGGTTGGCGCGAGCTGTCGCGCTTCGTCAATCCGCGGCGCGGCCAGTTCTTCACTTCACCCAACCAGGGCGGCCGCGGGGCGCAGGCCAACGCCGCTATCCTCGATCCCACGGCATTGTTTGCCCTGCGTACCCTGGTAGCCGGCCTGATGTCGGGTGTCACCTCGCCGGCGCGGCCGTGGTTCCGCCTCTCGATTCCCGACCGAAGCGTGGCGTCGCTCGCACCGGTGAAGGTCTGGCTCGACGAGTGCGCCGAGCGCATGCGCATGGTGTTCAATGCCGGCAACCTCTACTCGGCATTGCCCTCGATCTACGAGGAGCTGGGTCAGTTCGGTACCGGCTGCGTGATCGTCGAGTTCGACCGCGAGGACGTGATCCGTCTCTACACGTTGTCGACCGGCGAATACTGGCTGGGCCTGGACTGGCGCGGTCGGGTCGACACGCTGGCGCGCCGCTTTATGTATTCGTATCGCCAGATCCAGGAGCGCTGGCCCGATCACGGCATTGCCGAGGTCGTCGAGCGTGCGCGCGGTGCCGATGCCGACACCGAGATCGCCATCCTGCACATGATCGAGCCCAATACCGGCTTCGAGCAGGGCCGCCTCGACGAGGCGGGCAAGAGGTTCCGCTCGGTCTACTGGCGCGAGGGCGGCGGCCAGGCCGAGGGCGAGTTCATCCATCGCGGCGGCTACTCGCAATTCCCGGCGCTAACCCCGCGCTGGGCACCGATCGGCAACGACGCCTATTCCAGGGGGCCAGGCCACGACGCGCTGCCCGACGTGAAGTCGCTGCAGATCCTGAAGAAGCGCGAGCACAACGCGGTCGACAAGCATGTGAACCCGCCGATGGGCGCTCACATCAGCCTGCGCGGCTCGGCCTCGTCGGTGCTGCCCGGCGCCATCAACTACTTCACCACGCAGGAGAGGGGAGCGGGGATGTGGCCGCTCTACCAGACCGCTCCCGGCGCCATCGCCGAGGTCGAGCGT
>CAIYWM010000215.1 GCA_903929895.1 uncultured Alphaproteobacteria bacterium | reverse complement strand
GGTGCTGGGCTACTGCATCGGCCAGCCGCTGATCTGGAACCTGATCAAGCGTGTGGGCGACCGCGTGATCGCCGCCGTCCTGACGCAGCCCTCCGGCTTCCGCCCCGAACTGCCGAACCAGTTCTACGACAACAACATGAAGGGCTGGGGTCCCGACTTCGTGGCCAAGCGCCCCGAATACACGATGGATCAGGTGAGCCAGTACCTCACCAACATGTACACCAAGAAGGCCGACTTCGTGTTCACCGTGCCGCGCGAGTTCGTGAATGCCTGCAAGACCCCGATCCTCGTCGCGCCGGACGACAGTCCGCCGCACCCCTACAAGGTCGCGATGGAAGTGGCGATGCTGTCGCCCAACGCGCAGGTCACGCTCTATCCGTGGAAGGACACGCCCGAGCGCGTTCCGCTGGCGGTGCGCCACATCAGGATGTTCCTGGAGGCGCACCGACCCTGAGGGAGCCGGTCGTCAGCCTGGCCGTGTCTCGACGATCAGGCCGACGATCCGCCGGACGACCGGCATGACGGCAAGGAGAACGGGAAACGCGACCAGCCAGGACAGGCCCCAGGCGCTCATCCAGGTCGCGAAGAAGCCGGGCGACAGGCCCGCACTGCGGGCCGTCGAGATGCCCGACACGACGAAGGTCATGATGAGCGACAGGACGAGGGGCAGAACGATCGCAGCGTAGCGCGCCGGCAGACAGCGCAATCCGAGATATGGAAGCAAGATTTGTGTCTCACGCAGGGTCGCGGCCGAGACATTGAAGGCCGCGACGATTGACTGCGTTGCCTCACGTGAGACGCTTACGACCTTCCTTCGAAGATTGCCCCTCTTAACTCACTTGCGAATCGCTCGCAACAAAGATCGCCAGCAGGCGGCTGAGAAAGTCGGAGTCCCGCGAATAAACGAAACAACCGCAATAAACGAAACAATCGAAGCCAGAGTCGCACCCCTGAATTCAGAGGTCATGGTAACCGCTGACGCAACAATGTTGCTCGCCGGTATTTCCGAGAAGCCTTACTAAACAGGCCGCTAGGCCGTCTTCTGCGCCTTCAGACCAAGCTTCTCGATCGTCTGTTCGCGCATCACGAACTTCTGGATCTTGCCGGTGATGGTCATCGGGAATTCCGGCACGAACTCGATGTAGCGCGGGATCTTGTAGTGGGCGATCTGGCCCTGGCAGAAGGTGCGGATCTCCTCGTCGGTCGCGGTCTCGCCGGCATGGAGCTTGATCCAGGCGCAGACCGCCTCGCCGAAGCGCGGGTCGGGGACGCCGATCACCTGCACGTCCTGCACCTTCGGATGACGATAGAGGAACTCCTCGATCTCGCGCGGATAGACGTTCTCGCCGCCGCGGATGATCATGTCCTTGAGGCGGCCGACGATGTTGACGTAACCCTCTTCGTCCATGGTCGCGAGGTCGCCGGTGTGCATCCAGCCGGCCTCGTCGACGGCCTCCCTTGTCTTGGCCTCGTCGTTCCAGTAGCCCTTCATCACGGAGTAGCCGCGGGTGCAGAACTCGCCGGTCTCGCCGCGCGGCACCGCCCGACCCTCGGTGTCGACGATCTTGATCTCGATATGGGGCAGCACCTGGCCCACGGTCGAGACGCGGCGCTCGACAGGGTCGTCGGTGGCGCACTGGGTCGAGACCGGTGAGGTCTCGGTCATGCCATAGGCGATGGTGACCTCGCCCATGTGCATGTGGCTCTGCACCTTCTTCATCACCTCGATGGGACAGGGCGAGCCCGCCATGATGCCGGTGCGCAGGCTCTTGAGGTCGAACTTCGCGAAGTCGGGATGGTCGAGCTGGGCGATGAACATGGTGGGCACGCCATAGAGCGCCGTGCAGCGCTCCTCGGCGACGGCCTGCAGGGTCGCCAGCGGATCGAAGGCCTCGGACGGATAGATCATCGTCGAGCCGTGCGTCAGGCAGCCGAGATTGCCCATCACCATGCCGAAGCAGTGATAGAGCGGCACGGGAATGCAGAGCCGGTCTTCGGGCGTCAGCTTCAGCCCCTCGCCCACGAAGTAGCCGTTGTTCAGGATATTGTGGTGGCTGAGCGTCGCGCCCTTGGGAAAGCCCGTGGTCCCTGACGTGAACTGGATGTTGATCGCGTCGTCGAACTGCAGCTTCGGCGCCAGCTCGGCGAGGCGCGCCTTCTCGGCGTTGCCACCGGCGGTCGCGACATCGTCGAAGTTGAGCATGCCCGGCGTCTTCTCAGTCCCGAGGCGGATGACGTGTTTAAGGTGCGGCAGCTTCTTCGCCTTAACGAGATCCTCGACGATCTCGAGATAGTTCGAGGTCTTGAGCGCGGGCGCCAGGATCAGCGCTTTGCACTCGACCTTGTTCATCGCGTATTCGAGCTCGGCGCGGCGGTAGGCCGGATTGACGTTGACCAGCACGAGCCCGGCCTTGGCGGTCGCGAACTGCGCCAGGGTCCATTCCGACGTGTTGGGCGACCAGATGCCGACCCGGTCGCCGCGCTCCAGACCCAGCGTCAGAAGACCGGCGGCAAGATCGTCGACCCGACGGCCGAGCTCGCCCCAGCTCCAGCGCACGTTCTGGTGGCGGACCACCAGCGCCTCGCGGTCGCGATGGGTCTCGACGGTGCGGTCGAAGAAGACGCCGATCGTCTCGCCGATCAGCTTCTTGTCCGAGACGCCGTGATCGTAAGAGATTCTAGGGGCGGCCTGAGCTTTGGTCATGCTGCGAGATTAGCGCGCCGTGCCAGATTTGGAATCATGAAACTCAATTTCGTCACCGTCGACGTCTTCACCGACCGCCAGTTCGGGGGCAACCCGCTGGCCGTCATCACCGATGCACAGGGCCTGTCGGGCGAACGGATGCAGGCCATCGCGGCCGAGTTCAACCTGGCCGAGACGACCTTCGTGCTGCCGCCGAAGGACCCGGCCCATACGGCCGAGGTCCGCATCTTCACGCCCAAGGCCGAGATGCCCTTCGCCGGCCATCCCAATGTCGGCACCGCCTTCGTCCTGGCGCGCGCCGGCAGCAGTTACGGCCGGCCGGTGACCGGCGACCGGCTGGTGTTCGAGGAGAAGGCGGGTCTGGTCGCGATGGACATCGTGCGCGAGGGCGGCGCCGTCGTCGCCACCCGCCTCGCCGCGCCGGTGCCGCTCAGCTTCGGCGAGGAGATCGATCCGGCCCTGGTGGCGGCTGCCTGCTCGCTGAAGCCCGACGACCTGAAGCTCGACGTCCACCCGCCGCGCGTCGCCTCCTGCGGCGCGCCGCTGCTCTTCGTCGAACTGAAGTCGCGCGAGACTCTGCGCCGGGCCGCGCCCCGCGCCGAGATCATCGCCCGCGACCTGCCGCGCGACCGCCTCGTCGGCATTCATCTCTACGTGCAGGAGAAGGACGGCGAGATCGACGTCCAGACGCGCATGTTCGCGCCCGAGCACGGCATCCCCGAAGATCCGGCGACCGGCGCCGCCAACGTGGCCCTGATCGGCGTGCTGGCGCATCACCGGCCCGAGGCAGACATCACGCTCGCGAAGACCATCGGCCAGGGCTTCGACATGGGCCGGCCGAGCGTGCTGCAGGCGTCGGCGGAGAAGAAGGACGGCAAGGTCGTCGCGACCTACATCGGTGGCCGCTGCAAGCCGATGATGAGTGGGGTGATCGAGCTGGAAGATTAAGGGTCCCTCGCTGCGCTCGGG
>CAIYWM010000214.1 GCA_903929895.1 uncultured Alphaproteobacteria bacterium | reverse complement strand
TCGTGGCGATCGTCGGCATCGTTCTGGTGCCCGTCCCCACCCCGGTCCTGCTCCGCGGCCTGCTCTTCCACTGGGCGCGGGCCGTCGTCTGGGGCATGCGCTGGATCGGCGGCATGCAGATCGAGTTCCGGGGCCTCGAGCATCTCCCCGCCCGCGGGCCCGCGCTCCTGGCCAACAAGCACCACAGTGAGAGCGACGGCATCCTGCTCGCGGCAAGGATCCGCGGCATTGCCTTCGTGGCCATGCAGGAGCTCTTCCGCTACCCGCTGATCGGCGCGATCCTGTATCGCCTGCAGATGATCCGCGTCGACACGTGCGGCGGCGGCCGCGAGCGCGAGAACCTCGCCCAGTTCGCCAAGCGCGCCTACGACAGCGGCCGGCACATTGCGATCTACCCTGAGGGCAATCTGATGGCGCCGGGCGAACGCGAGCGCTATCGCTCGGGCATCTACTACCTTTACCGCGACCTCGGCCTGCCAGTGACGCCGGTCGCCACGTCGGTGGGCCTAGTGTGGAATCGCCGCGACTGGCGCAAGAAGCAAGGCCGCGCCGCGATTGAGTTCCTGCCGGCGATCGAAACGGGCCTCGACAAGGAAAGCTTCATGCGCCGGCTCGAGGACACGATCGAGACCGCGAGCGACCGGCTGATCGCCGAATTCTCGGGCCGTCCCTACCGGCCCAGCCAGCTCGTCCTGCGCTCGCAGGGGCAGACCGGCATCGGCGCGCCGATCACCGCCCCTCGCGGAGCGCCTTGACGAAATTCGACAGGCCGACCTGGCGCTCGCGCTTCAGCCGCTCGGCCGTCAGGATCGACTTGAGTTCCATCAGGCTGGTCGCGATGTCGCGGTTGATGATCTGGTAGTCGTACTCGGCCCAGTGGCTCATCTCGTCGGCGGCCTTGGCCATCCGCTTCTGCACGACCTCCATCGAGTCCTGGGCGCGGGTGATCAGCCGCCGCTCCAGATCCCTCGTCGATGGCGGCAGGATGAAGACCGTCACCAGGTCGCTGCCCGCCTTTTCCTTGAGCTGCTGCGTGCCCTGCCAATCGATGTCGAACAGCACGTCGCGGCCGGCCATCAAGGCGGCCTCCACCGGCGCGCTCGGCGTGCCGTAGAAATGATCGAACACCCGCGCATGCTCGAGGAACTCGCCGCGTTCGATCATGCCGCTGAAGGTGGCCGTATCGACGAAGTGGTAGTCGACGCCATCCCGCTCGCCGGTCCGGCGGGCGCGCGTGGTCGCCGAGACGCTGAGCTGGATCTGCTTGTCGTTATCGAGGAGCTGACGCGACAGGGTCGTCTTGCCGGCGCCGGAAGGCGACGACAGGACCAGCATCAGGCCCCGCCGCTGAATCTGGCCGACATCCACTTCATTCGACATTCTGGACCTGCTCCCGCATGCGCTCGACGGCGCCCTTGAGATCGATGCCGATGCGCGTCAGCTCGATGTCCGCGGACTTGGAGCAGAGCGTGTTGGCCTCGCGATTGAACTCCTGGCACAGGAAATCGAACTTCCGACCCACCGGATTGTCCGACCGTGCGTCGGCCAGCAGCGTCCGCGCCTGCGCGATATGGGCGGCCAGACGGTCGAGTTCCTCACGCACGTCGGCCTTGCCGACCAGCAGCGCCACTTCCTGGGCGAAGCGCTCTTCCGAAAGCCCGGGCACGCGGCCCAGCAGTTCGGCGAGTTGGGCCTCGAAGCGCGCCCGGACGGTACCGATCTGTGCCATGGCGCGTTCCGTGGCCCGTCCGCACAGGCCCTCGATCTCCGCGACGTGGCCTTCGATCACCCTGGCCAGCGCCTTGCCTTCGGCGGCGCGCGACGCAACGAGCGCCTTCAGCGCCTCGTCGAGGGTCGCCTGCAGCTCCTTGTCCAGGAGCGCGAGCGCCTCTTCGCTTGCCTCGCCGGCATCCTCTTCCTCGATCACGCCACGCACCCGCAACAGCCCGTCCGCGGACGGAGCGGCCGCCCCGGTCGTCCTGCGCACTTCGTCGACCAGTGTCGCCAGCTCCGCCAGCAAGGTGCGATTGATGGTGAGCGGCTTGGCGCTGCGTTCGCTGGTGACGGTGAGGGTGAGCGAGACGTTGCCGCGCTTCATCTTCCCCCCGACGGCGACCCGGGCGGGGTTTTCCAGCCGGTCGAAGCCCGGCGGCACGCGACACCTGATTTCGAGGTTCCGCCCGTTGACGCTGCGCGCTTCCCAAACCCAGCGCCGCCGATCATCCGATCCTTGCGCCCGGGCGTATCCCGTCATGCTTGCGATCAAGTTGCCCCCTGCCCTTTTCGTGGGCACCGTAAACCCTTAAGTGGATCGGCTATTCGATTCAATCGGCTATTGAGGCGCGGCGCGCATGGCACAGGATAAGGCCGGCACCTGGGCTGGCGCACGAAACCCCAACCTTGAAGGCGCTCCCACATGAAGACCTTTTCCAGCATCGTGCTCACGGGCGCATCGAGCGGTATCGGTGAGGCGCTGGCCCTCGACTATGCCGGTCCCGGCGTGGCGCTGGCCCTGACCGGTCGGGATGCCGAGCGCCTCGAGACGGTCGCCGCCGGCTGCCGTGCAAAGGGTGC
>CAIYWM010000213.1 GCA_903929895.1 uncultured Alphaproteobacteria bacterium | reverse complement strand
GTGGTGATGGCATTGCCGAACGGCGTGTTCATCACGACGACGCCGTGCGAGGTGGCGGCCTTGATGTCGACATTGTCAACGCCGATGCCGGCGCGGCCCACGACCTTGAGCTTCTTGGCCACGGCCAGAACCTCGGCCGTCACCTTGGTGGCCGAGCGGATCGCCAGGCCTTCGTAGTTGCCGATAATCTCGCGCAGCTCGGCGGGCTTCAGGCCCGGCTTGAAATCGACGTCGCAGCCACGCTCCGAGAAAATCTCGACGGCGCGAGGGGACAGCTCATCGGAAATGAGAACCTTGGGCTTTGCCATGGGATGACTCCAATCTTGTGCTGGGGACGCGCCACTCCAGAGGCGCGATCTGGATTCAAGAGGACGACGCGTCACTGGAGTGACGCGCCCCCGGCTATGAAAATTCGCGCTCGATCTCGCCGTAGGCCCAGTCGAGCCACGGCAGCAGAGCCTCGAGATCGCTCTTCTCGACCGTGGCGCCGCACCAGATGCGCAGGCCCGGCGGGGCATCGCGGTAGGAACCGACGTCGTAGCCCGCCTTCTCGGTCTCCAGCAGGTCGCCCATCTTCTTGGCCGCCGCGGCCTGCTTGTCGGCCGGCAGTGCCGTGAACCACGGCGCCTTGATCACCAGGCACACCGACGTGTTGGAGCGGATCGCCTTGTCGGTCGCCAGGAAGGCCGCCCACGGACGGGACTCGACGAACTTTTCCAGCACGCCGAGATTGCCCTCGGAGCGTGCCATCAGGCCCTTGAGCCCACCGACGCCCTCGCCCCACTTCAGGCCGTCGATCGCGTCCTCGATGCAAAGCAGCGACGGCGTGTTGATCGTGTCGCCCTTGAAGATGGCCTCGGAGAACTTGCCGCCGGAGGTCAGGCGGAAGATCTTCGGCATCGGCCAGGCCGGCGTGTAGCTTTCCAGGCGCTGGATCGCACGCGGCGACAGCACGAGCATGCCATGCGCGCCCTCTCCGCCCATCACCTTCTGCCAGGACCATGTGACCACATCGAGCTTGGCCCACGGCAGGTCCATCGCGAAGACGGCCGAGGTGGCGTCGCAGATCGCGAGGCCTTCACGATCGTCGGCGATCCAGTCGCCGTTGGGGACCTTCACGCCGGAGGTCGTGCCGTTCCAGGTGAAGACGACGTCGTGCGTCCAGTCGACCGCCTTGAGATCGGCGATCTGGCCATAGGGCGCCTTGAGGGTGCGGGTGTCCTTGAGCTTGAGCTGCTTCACCACGTCGGTGACCCAGCCTTCGCCAAAGCTTTCCCAGGTCAGCATGTCGACCGGGCGAGCGCCCAGCATCGACCACAGCGCCATCTCGACCGCGCCGGTGTCGGACGCGGGAACGATGGCGATGCGATGGTCGGCCGGAATGCCGAGGATCGCGCGCGTGCGGTCGACCGCCTCGACGATCTTCTTCTTGCCGAGCTTCGACCTGTGGGACCGCCCGACGGCGGCATCTTTGAGAACTTCCGGTGTCCAACCCGGACGCTTGGCGCAGGGGCCCGAAGAAAAATCGGGACGCGCGGGACGCAGAGACGGCTTCATCATTGTCATTCTCCCTTACAGAAGAAATGCACTCCGGTGGGGGAGCGTGGCCCGCGGCCGATATACGGGCCGGCGGGGGTGCAGTCAATGTGGAGAGATTGTCGCGCGTCGACTCAGCGGCGCTGCAACTCGTAATAGGTGCCGGCGATCGGATCCCTGAACGCCTCGGTCGCGCGAAAATCGTCGTGCAGCATGCGGTAGATCGCATCGGTGCGATCGGATGCTGCAACAGTGCCGAGATAGGCGGCCAATACATCGGGCGGCCAGGCCCACATGTCGGAGACGATGACGCGATAGCCGCGATCCAGCGCGAGGTCGATGTCGCGCTTCAGCGCTGCTGCATGCTCAGGCCCCGTCCAGCCGGGATGGCGGATCGCGCCGGCATTGACGGCGATCCACTTGAACTTCGGATCGGCGGACGGCGTCGGCGCGATCGCGACCTTGTTGTCCCAATCCCAGGTGCGGCTCCAAAGCGCATACTTCCACGTCGTGATCGGCTCGTAGCCGAAATAGAGGAAGACGCTCGAGTCGGGCGGAAAGCGCTTCTCCAGCGCCCCCGTCGCCGCGAGCCAGCGCGGATCGTCGCCGCGCCACTTGGCCAGCGCCGCGACGTTCCAGGCGAACGGCGCGAACGACAGGACCGCAAGCACGATGCCGACTCCGCGGCGCGCCGGAAGCATTGCCGCGAGCAGCAACGCCCACGCCACGGTGAGCCACGGCATGACGTTGAGCTGCATCTGCGGATCCTGCGGCTGGGAGTAGAAGTTGAGGACCTGCCCTGCCCCCAATGTGCCGAGGAAGACGATGGCGACTGCGCGCAGCCGCGGTTCGTGCCGGCGCGTCCACAGAAGGATCACGCTCGCAAGGAAGATCGCAGCCTGCAGCAGAACGGAGAAGGATAGCGGCGCCAGCGCTTCGCGCGCCGAGCGCGGATCTACGAAGCCCCCGACCAGAAGCAGGTAGTTGCCGACGCCGGACAACATCATCCAGGCCTTGTCCCAACTCACTCCCGCCCAGCCCGTGGCGACGCCCTTTCCAGTCCACAGGATGTCGTGAAGGCCGATGGCGCCGTTGTGTCCTTCCCACGAGAGCTGGACGATGCCCGAGGTCGCGAGGATCGACGCCACCAGCACGAACACATGGCCGAGGCGCCGCCCTATCGGCTCCGGGGCCACCAGCAGCGCCAAAACGAGCGCCGGCAGGGTCGGGAACATCAGCCGCCATTCGATCAGCCAGCCCAGCGTGAACAGCACGCCGATGAGCTCGATGCGCTTCCATGTCGGTCGGTCGAACCAAAGTCCGGCCAGCGCCATCGAAGCCAGCACGAGGACGTAGCCCGGCATGATGTCTTCGCTGATGACAGACAGCAGCAGGACGAAGCCGCAGCCCAGATGGAACACAGACGCCAGCACCGCAACGGCCGCGCTGCCCGTCAGTCGATGGACGAAGGTATAGACGACGACCGTGCCGAGGCTCGCCCAGAAGGCGTTGAGATAGGCGAACTGCTTCCACGGCACGCCGCGCAGAATGCCCAACATGTCGAGCAATCGAGCGCTGACGCCATAGAGGGGGAAGAACAGATAGTTCGACGGGTCGAGCCGCGCGGTCGACGGGCTCGCGATCCAGGGCTCCGCCTGGATGCTCTTGTACATCCCGTTGGAGCTGATGATGTGGACGTTCTGCAGCCAGCCGATCAGGCCGCAGAGCACCGCCAGGGACAGTACGAACGCCAGCAGGAGCTGCCAGGCTGGCGCCGTCCTCGTCACTAGTGCTTGCGGCCGACCAGCGTCACGGCGCCTTCCGGGCCGAACGTCTCGGTATGCGGGCAGCCGCGGGCCATGGTGAAGATCTCGCCCGGACGGAATGTCTGCGTCTTGCCTTCCCAGGCGAGCGTGATCGCGCCTTCGACCACCATCGCCTTCACATCGTAGGGATGGCTGTGCTCGGGATTGTGCTTGGGACCCTGGGTCGTGCCGGTCAGGATTTCGTCGTAGCCGTCACGCTTCAGTTCGGTCTCGAAAACCTGACGATCCATCCATCCCTCCTCAAGCCGCCTTGCGGGCCTTGATGGCATACTGCCCTCCCATCGGCAGCCAGGCCAGCAAGGGATCGACACCGCGCAGGAACGCCAGGCCGGGCGGCATGAACATCAGGTAGTCGGTATCGAGTGTGTAGCGCGCGGCGGCGAGCAAACCGTGCCGCACCTCGCTCGCGTCGAGCAGAATGGCGTTCTGGTCGATCGGCGTGCGGGCCGTGACATAGCGCACCAGCGGATTTCTTGGATTGTGCTCGAAGACGTAGATGCGGCCGCCCGGCTTGAGCACGCGACCGAGCTCGGCATAGACCGCCGGCCGATCCACCACCGGGACGTGATGCAGCACGGCGCTGATCATCACGATGTCGAAGCTTGCGTCGGCGAAGGGCGTGCGGGCGCCCTGCTGCGGGGCCAGTTGCGGCGGCGCGCCCAGGTCGCGCGGCCAGCGGCGTTCGACCTGGCGCAGCATGCCGGTCGAGATGTCACAGCCGGTGAATGCGCCCTTGGCGCCGAGCCCGATCAGGACGCGCATCAGGCTGCCGACGCCGCAGCCATAGTCCAGCACTGAAAGCCCACCGGTGTGCAGTGCAGCTTCCTGGCGCAGCAGCCAGCGCGCCTTCACGGCGATGAACTGGTCAGGCGAACTTCCCATCAGGCGCTTGATGGGATTGTCGAGCCCGCCCTCGTATTCGGCCGCGTAGTCGTCGAACTCCGCCGGCTCGCCCGACCAGGATTGCGGATCGGGCGCGCTCACGGCGGCCCCCCATTCGGGCCACCGACGATGTCACGGATCATGAACAGCGGCCGTCCCTTGCTCTGGTCGTAGAGGCGGCCGAGATAGGCACCGATGATGCCCAGCATCAGGAACTGCATGCCGCCGAGCAGGCCTACCGCGGCCATCAGCGAGGTCCAGCCCGGCAGCGTGTGGCCACCCCACCAGCCAACGATCGAATAGATGAAGAAGCCGAAACCCAGGGCCGCCATGATCCAGCCGATGGTCATCGAGGCCATCAGCGGCACGACCGAGAAAGACGTGATCGCGTCGGCGGCAAAGCGGACCATCTTGGCGATCGGATACTTGCTCTCGCCCGCCACCCGCGCGTGGCGGTCGTAGACCAATGGCACCTGCCGCCCGCCGATCCAGGCCACCATGCCGCGGATGAAGCGGTGACGTTCGGGCATGGCAAGCAGCAGGTCGAGCACGCGTCGCGTGACCAGGCGGAAGTCGCCAGCATCGGGCGGGATCTTTACGTCAGTCAGGCGGGCGATCAGGCGATAGAAAGCGGCGGCAGTGGCGCGCTTGAACAGGCTCTCGCCTTCGCGCTGGCGACGCTGGCCGTAGACCACGTCAGCCCCCTGATCGATCAGTGCCATCATGTCGGACAGCAACTCGGGCGGATCCTGCAGATCGGCGTCGATGATCAGGATGCGCTCGCCCCGGCACACCGAAAGCCCGGCCGTGAGGGCAAGCTGATGGCCATGGTTGCGCATCAGGCGTACCGCGACGATGCGCGGATCGCGGCCGGCCGCTTCCGCCAGGACATCCCACGTGCGATCGCGCGACCCATCGTCGACCAGCACGATTTCGCTGGAACCGCCGGTTCCGTCCAGGACGGCGCCGACCCGGCGCAGGAACTCGGGCAGCGCGTCCTGCTCGTTGTAGCAGGGCGCGACCACGGAAACGGCCGGGCGGGGCGTGGAACTCATAGCCGGGGAGCAATAGCCCATGCGCGGCGGGAAAACGAGCGGCCCCGTCGCCCCTGCCACCCGTCTCCCCAAGGACGGCGCAATCGGCTATCAAGCGGCACCATGACCAACGACAACGACCATCGCGGCCTGCTGCCGGCAGGGCTCGCCGACCTGCTGCCTCCCGACGCGGCGCGCGAAGCACGCGCCATCGACGTCGCCATCGAGCGTTTCGCCGCGTTCGGCTACGAGCGGGTGAAGCCGCCGCTGGTCGAATTCGAGGAATCGCTGCTGGGCGGACCGGGCGCCGCGCTCCAGTCCCAGACCTTCCGCCTCATGGACCCGGTCTCGCAGCGCATGATGGGCGTGCGGCCGGACATGACCGTGCAGGTCGCGCGCATCGCCGTGACCCGCCTGAAGCACGAACCCCGGCCGCTGCGCCTGTCCTACGGCGGCAACGTGATCCGCGTCCGGGGCAGCGCGCTCAAGCCCGAGCGGCAGTTTGCCCAGGTCGGCACCGAGCTGATCGGCGTCGACAGTGCGGAGGCGGATGCCGAAGCCGTGCTGCTGGCGGTCGATACGCTGCGCGCCATCGGCGTTTCCGACCTGACGGTCGATCTCAACCTGCCGACTCTTGTCGCCGCCGTGGCGAACGGTCTGCAGCAGTCCGGCGAGGCGCTGAACCGTCTACGGCGGGCGCTCGATCGCAAGGACGAGGGCGGCATCGCCAAGGCCACCGACGACAAGAAGGTGGCGGATCTATTCGCCGGGCTCCTGCGCGCCGCCGGGCCTGCCGACAAGGGCATCGGAGAACTCGCCGGACTGGAACTGCCGGAGGCGGCCGCTGCGGAGGCAGCCCGCCTCGCCGACGTCGTGAAGCTCATCGTCGCGGCCGAGCCCGACCTGCCGTTGACGATCGATCCGGTCGAATATCGTGGCCTCGAGTACCAGACGGGCGTCTCCTTCTCCGTGTTCGCCCTCAAGGGCCGCGAGGAGCTGGCCCGGGGCGGGCGCTATTCCGCAGGCTATCCCGAGGACGGCGTCAGCGAACCGGCGACCGGCTTCACCGTCTACATGGACGCCGTGCTGGCCGCCTCCGAGCCGCCGCCGGAAAGGCCCCGGCTCTATGTCGGGATGGGAACGCGGTGGGACGAGGCATCGTTCTGGCAGGCGAAGGGCTATGCCGTCGTGCGCGCCGTGGTCGCAGCTTCCGAGCCGCGGGACGAAGCCAAGCGGCTGCGGTGCAGCCACGCCCTGATCGACGGACAGGCCGTTCCCCTCTGAGGATGCATTTCGCCTCGCTCCGGGCGGGGGGAAGTGCTATCCGACATCACGCCTCTCCGGAACCGGCCCCGGGGAGGCGTTTTCGTGTGTGAAGGGAACCGGCCGAAGGAAAATGAAATGGCCAACGTGGCAGTGATCGGCGCCCAGTGGGGCGACGAAGGCAAAGGCAAGATCGTCGACTGGCTGAGCGAGCGCGCCGAGGTCGTGGTGCGCTTCCAGGGCGGTCACAATGCCGGCCATACGCTGGTCATCGGCAACCAGACCTACAAGCTGGCGCTGCTGCCGTC
>CAIYWM010000212.1 GCA_903929895.1 uncultured Alphaproteobacteria bacterium | reverse complement strand
CGCAGCGTCTGCTCGAAGAAGCCCTTGAGCAGGGCCGGCATGTCGCCCAGCCACAGCGGGAAGACGACCACGAGGTGTTCGGCGCGCCGGATCGCCTCCTGTGCCGCCGCGATGTCGGGCGGCGCCGTGCCGGTCTCGAATTCGGACTGCGAGCGCAGCAGGTCGAACTGCTGCGCCCCGATGTCGAGCCGTTCGACCGAATGGCCGCCCGATTCGGCGCCCTCGGCATAGGCGTCGGCAAGAGCGCCGCAAAGGCCCTTGCGGGAAGTGTCGGGATGGCCGTTCAGGATCAGGATGCGTGCGCCCATGCGCGCGACGCTCGCATGGGGACGCGATCCCTTCCTTGATGTGGATCAGCCCCGATCGCTCATTCCGGCTGGACGCCGGCGCGCTTCACGGCATCGCCCCAGGCGGCGCACCCGGTCTTCAGGATCTCTGCCATCTCCGCCGGTGTCGTGCCGGTGGCGATCAGGCCCATGTCGAGGAGCTTCTCCTTGCCCTCGGGAGTCTGCACCAGCTTGCGGATCTCCGCGCTCAGCCGTTCGACGATCTCCTTGGGCGTGCCGGCCGGCGCCATGAGGCCGTTCCAGCCGGTCAGGTTGATCTTGTAGCCGGCCTCCTCGAAGGTCGGCACGTTGGGCAGGCGCGGCCAGCGCTGGGCCGACGTGACGGCCAGGGGCGTCAGCTTGCCGCCGTTGATCGCGCCGCCGGTGGCGGCGAGGTCCTGGATGGTCATCGGGATGTGGCCGGCCACGACGTCCTGCACGGCCGGCCCGGCACCCTTGTAGGGGACGTGCGTCATGTCGAGCTTCTCGGCCTGGTTCAGCATCTCGCCCCAGATGTGCGAGGAGGAACCGTTGCCGAACGAGGCGAAGTTGACCTTGCCCTTGCGCTCGTTGGCCCAGGCGACGAATTCCTTCACCGATTTCACGCCCAGCGACGGCGGCACGACCATGGCGAGGGGCGCCAGCCCATGCTGGGTCACGGGCATGAAATCCTTGAACCCGTCGTAGGGGATCTTCTTGTAGACGTAGGGGTTGATGCACATCATCGACGAGTTCACGTAGACGAACGTGTAGCCGTCGGCCGGCAGGTTCTTGACGATCTCCATGCCGACCATGCCGTTGGCGCCGGGCTTGTTGTCGACGATGACCTGCTGACCCAGCACGCCGGACAGCTTCTCGGCGAAGTAACGGGACACGACATCGGTCTGGCCGCCCGGCGGATAGGGCGCGACCAGCTTGATGGGTTTGTTGGGCCAGGCCGCCTGGGCGAAGGCCGACGAGGCAAGCAGCACCAGCGCGCCCGCGAGCGCGACGACGGATTTCTTGGACATACGTTTCTTCTCCCTTTGGGCGCGGAGCCTAGCGGGAGCCAAACGCGCTGCCAATCGTCACGCCTCGACGAGTTTCACCGGGATTTTCAGGTAGCTCTGACCGTTGTCATCCGGCGGCGGCAGGCGACCGGCCCGGATGTTCACCTGCACCGAGGGCAGCAGCAGAACGGGCGCGGCCAGCGAGGCGTCGCGCTTGGTGCGCATCGCGACGAACTCGGCCTCGGTAACGCCGTCATGCACATGGACGTTGCGGGCGCGCTCGTCTGCGACCGTGGTCTCCCACGCATATTCGTCGCGGCCGGGCGCCTTGTAGTCGTGGCACATGAACAGGCGCGTCTCCGGCGGCAGAGACAGGAGGCGCCGGATCGACCGGTAGAGCGTCGGCGCGTCGCCGCCGGGGAAGTCGGTCCGGGCGGTGCCGTAGTCGGGCATGAAGATCGTGTCGCCCACGAACACGGCATCGCCGATCCGATAGGCGACGTCCGCCGGCGTGTGGCCGGGCAGGTGCATCACCTCGATGCGCAGGTTGCCGAGCGTCAGGACTTCGCCGTCCTTGACCAGCCGGTCGAACTCGCGCCCGTCCTCGCTCACGTCGGCGGCGTTGAACACCTTCCTGAAGATCTTCTGCACGTCGCGGATATGTTCGCCGATGACGACCTTGGCGCCTGTCCGTGCCTTCAACAGCGGCGCCGCCGTCAGGTGGTCGGCATGGGCGTGCGTTTCCAGGATCCAGTCGACGGAGGCCGTCCGTTCCTTTGCCTTGGCGAGCACGCGCTCAACCGACCGGATCGACGCCTTTCCGGACTTGTGGTCGTAGTCGAGCACCGGGTCGACGATGGCAGCGTGGCGCGTCTCGGGGTCGGTCACCAGATAGGTCGCCGTGAAGGTCGCCTCGTCGAAGAAGGCGTCGATGATGGGCTGGGTCATGAATTCCTCCGGTTCCTGATTGACAGATATATTAGCAATCACTAAATTAGCAATACCTAAAATGAATACGACACAGAAAATCGATCCCAAGGCACTTCAGGCGAAAGCCGGCGAAGTGGCCGATATCCTCTCGGCGCTCGCCAACGACCGCCGCCTGCTCATCCTCTGCAAGCTCGTGGAGGTGGGGGAGGCGACCGTCGGCTCGCTCGCGGCCGAGGTCGGCCTGTCTCAGTCGGCGCTGTCCCAGCATCTCGCCCGTATGCGGGAGGAGGGGATCGTCGCCTTCCGGCGCGAGGCGCAGACCGTCTGGTACCGGATCGGCGATGCGCGGATCGAGACGCTGCTGTCGACGCTTCATCGACTCTATTGCGCGGACTGAACGGCCGCGCCGAAAGGATCCATCATGTCCCTGCCAGTCATCGATGCCGCCAAGGCGCGGCAACTCATCGCCGAAGGCGCCGTCCTGGTCGACGTGCGCGAGGCCGACGAAAGGGCGCGCGAGCACATCCCGGGCACGCAGCATGCGCCGCTCTCCACGCTGCGGAGCGTCGAAGCGCCCGGCGCCAAGGCGGTCATCTTCCATTGCCGTTCCGGTGCCCGCACCGGCGCCAACGCCGCCCGCCTTGGCGACGCGGCGGGATGCGAGGCCTATCTGCTCGAGGGCGGGCTCGAAGCGTGGAAGCGCGCCGGGCTTCCGGTCTCGGCCGACAGGAGCCAGCCGATCGAGATCATGCGCCAGGTCCAGATCGTGGCCGGCAGCCTGGTCGTGCTGGGGATCGTCCTCGGCCTTTGGATCTCACCGCCATTCCTCGCCGTCTCGGCCTTCGTGGGCGCCGGTCTTGTGTTCGCCGGCAGCACGGGCTGGTGCGGCATGGCCAAGCTGCTGGCCCTGATGCCGTGGAACCGGGCGACCCGTAAGGCGCTGGCCTGATGTTCGCCCCGATCGCGGCGCTCGCCTCGGGCGGTGTGGTCGGCCTCGTCCTCGGACTCATCGGGGGCGGCGGCTCGATCCTCGCCGTGCCGCTGCTCCTCTACGCCGTCGGCATGCCGTCGGCCCATGTCGCGATCGGCACCGCGGCCTTCGCGGTGGCCGTCAATGCCGCGGCGGGGCTGGCGATGCATGCGCGCAAGGCGCCGATCCGCTGGCCCTGCGCCATCGTGTTCAGCCTTGCGGGCGTCGGCGGCGCGTTCGCGGGTGCCGCCTTCGGCAAGGCGGTGGACGGGCAGAAGCTCGTCGCGCTGTTCGGTGTCCTGATGATCGTCGTCGGCCTGATGATGTTGCGCCCCAAGGACAAGGGCGGCAGCCAGTCGGCTTGGCTGACGCGCGAGAACGCCGCGCACATGCTGCCGCGACTCGTGGTGCTGGGTGCCGGCGTCGGCCTACTGTCGGGCTTCTTCGGCATCGGCGGCGGATTTCTGATCGTCCCGGGCCTCATTCTAGCGACCGACATGAAGCTGGAAGACGCCACCAGTGCCTCGCTGGTTGCGGTGACCGCCTTCGGCCTGACCGCGGCGGCGAGCTATGCCTGGTCGGGACTGGTCGACTGGCAGATCGCGGGGCTGCTTGTCGCAGGCGGCGTGGCCGGGGCGCTGGCCGGCACGAAGGCCAACGCCGTCCTGGCCCGCCGCAAGGGCGCCCTTACGATGCTGTTTGCCGTCTTCGTGATCCTCGCCGGCCTCTATGTCGGCGGCCGCGGTCTCTTCGACCTGCTGCAGGCCTGATCAGCCCTTCTGCAAGGCCGCCCAGACCTTGGCGGCGGTCAGCGGCATGTCGATGTGGCGGACGCCCAGCGGCCGCAGCGCGTCGAGCACCGCGTTGGCCAGCGCCACTGGCGCGCCGTTGGTCGGAAGCTCACCGACGCCCTTGAAGCCCAGCATGTTGTTGGGCGAGAGAGTCACGATCGTCTCGATCCCGAACGAGGGCACATCGTCGGCCCGCGGCAGGGCATAATCCATCAGGGTGCCGGTCAGCAGCTGGCCGCTCGCCTCGTCGTAGAGAGCCTCTTCCATCAGCGCATTGCCGAGGCCGTGCACGATGCCGCCATGCATCTGGCCCGCGAGCAGGCGCGGATTCACGATCGGGCCGCAGTCGGCGACGGCCAGGAACCGGTCGATTTGCGTGGCGCCGGTCTCGGGGTCGACCTCGACTTCGCAGACCATGACCCCGGTCGGGAAGGCTTCCATCCTGTCGGCGAACACCGCGTCGCCGTCGAACGGCTTCCAGGCCGCCAGCTCGAACAGGCCGACCCGCCGGTCGGTGCCCACGACCTCGAAGGCGCCGTCGCGATAGGCGATGTCCGCCGGCGAAGTCTCGAGCCGCTCGGCAGCAAGATCGCGGCCGCGCTCGATCAACACGTCGGCGGCACGCTTGAGCGTCGTGCCGCTGATGATGGTCGAGGAGGAGCCGCCCGTGCCGCCGCCGTGCGGGATGCTGCGGGTATCGCCCTGCTTGATCTCGATGCGCTCGACCGGGATGTCGAGCGCGGCGGCCAGGATCTGAGCGAACACGGTCTCGTGGCCCTGACCCTGGCTCTGCGTGCCGACCCGCGCGACGAGACGGCCGGCCTCGGCATTCACCACGACATGCTCGTCGGCGATGCCGCCGGTGCCATGGAGATGGCAGGAAAGGCCGAGGCCACGCCGTTTGCCCGAGGCCTCGCTCGCGACGCGCCGGGCCGCGAAGCCCGCCTCGTCGGCGGCCGAGAGCGCCGTCTCGAACAGCCTCGTGCAATCGGCGGCATCGTAGGTGTAGCCGGTCGCCGTGGCATACGGCATCTCGTCGGGGCGCAGCAAATTGAGGCGGCGCAGCTCGACCGGCGTGCGGCCGGTCTCGTGGGCGGCGAGGTCGACCAGACGCTCCAGCAGGAACAACGCTTCGGGCTTGCCCGCGCCGCGAATCGCGTCGACCGGCACGGTGTTGCTGAAGACGCAGTCGAAGTCGACCCGGATCGCGGGAATGCGGTAGAGGCCGGAGATGACCTTGGCGAGGCCCGTCGTTGGGATGGTCGGGGCGAACATCGAGACATAGGCGCCATAGTTGGCCTGGGCGTTCACGCGCAGGCCGATGAATCGGCCCTCGGCGTCGAGCGCGAGATCCGCCGTCGCGACGAGGTCGCGGGCATGGGCGTCGGCCTGTGCCAGTTCCGCGCGCTCGCAGGTCCAGCGCAGGCCACGGCCGAGCTTGCGGGTCGCCCAGGCGATCAAGGTCGATTCGGCGTAGATCGGGTACTTCGGCCCAAAGCCGCCGCCGACATCCTCGGTGATCAGGCGCAGCTTTTCCTTCGAGACGTGGAGCACCCGCTCGCACATCAGCCGGTGCGGGACCTGTACGCCCTGAGATGAGAAGGTGACGGTGACGAGATCGTCGCCGGCGTCGTAGGTCGACCAGGCGGCCCGCGTCTCCATGTAGTGCACGATCTGGCGCGGCGAGCGGATCGACAGCGTCGTGACGTGCGCCGCTCGCGCAAACGCGGCCTCGGTCGCGGCGCCGTCGCCCTTGCCCCAGCGGCACATCAGGTTGCCGGGAACGTCGTCATGCACCAGCGGCGCGTCCGGGGCGAGCGCCTGCGCCGCGGTCACGACGGCGGGCAGTTCCTCGTAGTCGACCTCGAGCAGCTCGGCGGCATCGCGCGCCTCGTCGATCGTGCCGGCCACGATCATCGCCACGATGTCGCCGACATGGCGCACCTTGCCGACCGGCATGGGCAGATGATC
Organism: uncultured Alphaproteobacteria bacterium; assembly: GCA_903929895.1. GTDB lineage: Bacteria > Pseudomonadota > Alphaproteobacteria > Reyranellales > Reyranellaceae > Reyranella. The sequence goes on along the minus strand of CAIYWM010000212.1, from coordinate 458 downwards.
CGGCTCGCGGTGGCGATTTCCGGCCGCATCCTTGATCTCGCTGATGGCCGGCATGTGGCCGAGCTTGTCGGCCAAAATATCCTGTGCGGTGTAGATCGCCTGGACACCGGGCGAGGCGAGGGCGGCCGCCCTATCGATGCCCAGGATCCGGGCATGCGCATGCGGCGAGCGCACGAACAGCACGGCCAGCGCGTCGGCCGGCGCCGTATTGTCGGCATAGCGCCCGCGACCGGTCAGGAATCGCTGGTCTTCACGCCGCGTGATCGAATGACCGAGCTTGAGGGGCGCGTTCATCGGGTCCCGCCGGTCGGGCAGGGGACGGCGCGTCGAACCGGCCGGTCTGTTGTAATCTTTGCCACCAAATGTACTCAGTCGTTCGTTAACCCTCATCATACACCGGTTCGGGCGATCAGCATCGACGATGAAAATTCGGGTTTGGATCAAGTCTGTCTTGGCTG
>CAIYWM010000211.1 GCA_903929895.1 uncultured Alphaproteobacteria bacterium | reverse complement strand
TCGCGCAGACCGAGGACCAGCGGCGTGCCGCGATCCTTGAGCAGCCGCAGGGCGGGACCGACCTCGCCGCGCAGGCCGAGCGGCTCCTTGTCGACGATGAACAGGTCGGGGCGGAAGATGTCGGCGGTGTCGCGGATGATGCGGGTGCGCATCTCGAGCGTGTGCTCGACGTTCATGCGCAGGTTGGCCGAGTCGTATTCGCCGGTCTCGATCTTCACGACACCGGGGATGCGCACGAAGTCCACGCCCGAGCGGAACTCATACGAACCGACGACCGGCGAACCGGACAGGATGAGCACCGACACGGACTGGTCGGCCTCGACGATGGCGTTGGCGATCGTGCGGCAGCGACTCACATGGCCGAGGCCGAAGGAATCGTGGCTGTAGAGCAGTACGCGCTTGGACCGGGTGCTGGTGGGCATGGGCCTCTCCCTCGCCGAAGCGGCTACTGCCCCGACCGGTGAACGACGGGATGACTATGCCACAAGCCGGGGGTGCCGCGAACCCGGGTGCGGCAACCCGGCAAATATCTAATGTAATCAAGGCACTGATCGCCTATAGGGAGAGGCGCGACCGCGGCGACGCAGGATTCATGGAACGCAGTCTCTTTTCCTACATCTGGCGGCACAGTCGGCCCGAGCAGATCGTAATCCTGCTGCTGGTGGTCCTGGCCCAGGTTTTCTACTTCATGTCGCTGACGGTGCCGAAGTCGGTCATCAACAACGGCATCCAGGGCAACGCGTTCAAGGACAGCAAGACCATCCCCTTCCTGGTCTGGGAGCTGGACCTCTCCGCCATCTTCCCGGGCAGGGTCATCCGGTTCTTCGACGGATTTCAGGTCGACCAGCTCCAGTATCTCGTGGTGATGAGCTTCGTCTTCCTGGGGGCCGTCGTCGTCAACGGCCTGTTCAAGAAGACGATCAACACCCAGAAGGGCCGCATGGGCGAGCGCATGCTGCGCCGCCTGCGCTACGAACTCTACGACCGCATCCTGCGCTTCCCGCCGGCCCACTTCCGCAAGGTCAAGCAGGCCGAGCTTGCCACCATGGTGAAGGACGAGGTCGAGCCGCTGGGCGGCTTCATCGGCGACGCCTTCGTGCAGCCGATGTTCCTGGGCGGCCAGGCGCTGACGGCCATCATCTTCATCATGATGCAGAACTGGCTGCTCGGGATCATCGTGGTCGTGCTGCTGGCCGTGCAGATGGCAATCATCCCGCGGCTGCGGAAGCCCGTGCTGGTGCTGGGCCGCCAGCGGCAGATCTCGGCCCGCCAGCTGGCCGGCCGCATCGCCGAGACCGCCGACGGCGTGCATGAGATCCATATCCACGGCGCCGCCAACTACGAACGCGCCGATATCTCCGAGCGGCTGGGCCTGATCTTCAAGATCCGCTTCGACCTCTACCAGAAGAAGTTCGTCGCCAAGTTCTGGAACAACATCCTGTCGCAGGCGACGCCCTTCGCCATCTACCTGGTGGGTGGCTACTTCGCGATCACCGGCCAGATGGACGTCGGCGCCGTGGTCGGCGTGCTGCTCGCCTACAAGGACCTGCCGTCGCCGATCAAGGAGCTGATCGACTGGGACCAGCAGCGCCAGGACGTGCAGATCAAGTACGAGCAGGTGATCGACCAGTTCCAGCCCGAAGGCATGATGCCGCCGGAGCTGCAGGCGATCCCCGACGGACCGCCGCCGGCGCTCGGCAAGGAGCTGGCGCTGGTCGGGGTGGTCGTGACCGAGGACGGCCGCGTGAAGCAGCTCGACAGCCTGTCCCTCACCCTGCCGACCAGCAGTCGGGTGGCCGTGATCGGCGGCTCGGGCTCGGGCAAGGAAGTGCTCGGCCAGGTGCTGGCCCGCCAGACCCTGCCGGCCAGCGGCACGATCCGCATCGACGGAAAGGACTTCTTCCAGGTACCGGAGTATGTCATCGGCGCGCGGCTGGCCTATGTCGGACAGGACACCTACCTCTTCCCGCTCTCCGTCCGCGACAATCTCCTGTTTGGCCTGAAGCTGCGGCCCGTGGCGCCGGCAAGCTATGACGAGGCCACGAAGGCGATACGCGAGGCGTTCTGGAAGGAATCGGAGCGCGCGGGCAATCCGGCCTTCGATCCCAACGCCGACTGGGTCGACTACGAGCTGGCCGGCGCCACCGGTCCGGGCGATCTGCTGCCGTGCATGGTGCGGGTGCTGAAGCAGGTCGACCTCGACGAAGACATCTATTCCTTGGGCCTGCGCGGCACCGTCGACGCGGCGCTGCGGCCCGATCTGGCCGAGAAGATCCTGAAGGCGCGGCATACGCTGCACGAGCATCTCCAGGACGGCACCTATGCCGGCCTGGTCGAGCCGTTCAACGACGACCACTACAACAAGAACCTGTCGGTCGCCGAAAACCTGCTGTTCGGCACGGCACTGGGCAAGCAGTTCGATGGCGACAATCTCGCGTCCGATCCCTACGTGATGTCGGTCCTGCAAAAGACCGGACTCGACGTCGACCTGCAGCGCATGGGTCTCAGCATCGCCGAGACCATGGTCGAGCTGTTCTCCGGACTGTCGCCCGACAATCCGTTGTTCGAGCAGTACAGCTTCATCTCGGCCGACGAGCTGCCGAACGTCCGCCTGCTGCTGCAACGTCTCGGCGGCAAGGGCATCGAGGCGGTGCCCGAAGCCGACCGTATCCGCCTGATGACACTGCCGTTCCGCTACATCGAAGCGCGCCATCGCCTCGGCCTGATCGACGCGGCCATGGAGGAGCGAATCCTGGGCGCCCGCCGCGCCTTCGCCGAGGGCCTGCCGGCCAATCTGCGCGACGCCGTCGAGTTCTACGATTTCGAGCGCTACAACAGCGCCGCCACCCTGCAGGACAACATCCTGTTCGGGCGCCTGGTCTACGGCCAGGCTCGGGCCGGCGAGCGCATCGGCACCTTGATCGCCCAGGTGTTCAATGAGCTCGGCCTGCGCGATTCGGTGATCGAGGTGGGCCTGGAGTACAATGTCGGTGTCGGCGGCAAGAGGCTGCCGGCAAGCCAGCGCCAGAAGCTTGGAATCGCCCGCGCCCTGATCAAGAGGCCGCAGCTCGTGGTCGTCAACGAAGCGGTGGCCATGTTCGATGGTCGCACGCAGGACCGCATTCGCGACAACATTCTGGCCGATGCTTCCGAGCGGAACAGCGGTGTGTTCTGGATCGCCAACCGGCCCAACCAGGCCGAACCGTTCGATCAGATCGTCGTTATGCAGGGTGGCCGCGTGGTCGCCCAGGGATCGCCGCCGGAGCTGGCGGCAAGAGGCGGGCTCTATACCGAGCTGATGGCGTCGGCGTAGGGCGCATCGAGGAGGACGCGATGAACCTCAACGAAGAGGTGGAGCTGCTGAAGGGTGTGCCGATCTTCTCGAAGGTCGAGCAGGCGAGGCTGAAGCTGCTGGCCTTCACCAGTGAGCGGGTGAATTTCGGCGTCGGCCAGGAGGTCTGTCACCAGGGCGATCCCGGCGACACGATGTACGTGATCCTGGGCGGCACGGCCGACGTGCTGATCGACACGCCGAGCGGGCAGATCTCGGTGGCCGAGATGAAGCGCAACAGCTTCTTCGGCGAGATCGCCATCCTGTGCGACGTGCCGCGCACCGCGACCATCAAGGCCAAGGAGCCGCTGGCCACGCTCAAGATCACCAAGGACATGTTCTATCGCCTGGTCGCGGAGTTCCCGGAGATGGCGATCGAGATCATGCGCGAGCTGGCGCACCGGCTCGAGGATACCAACCAGAAATTGCGCGCCGCCACCAAGGCCGGCTGATCGCCCGTGAGAGTCATCGCATCGTCATGAGTCGTCTCGACAGTTTCATCGCGCGCATGCAGGCGCAGCGCGACTGCCTGAATTTCCTGAAGCCCGCCCTCGACGCCGTGCCGGGTCCGATCCTCGAAGTCGGCCTGGGCAACGGCCGCACCTACGACCATCTCCGCGAGCTCTTTCCGGCTCGGGACATCTATGTGTTCGAGCGCAAGGTGGCGGCCCATCCCGACTGCGTCCCGCCCGACGACCGGCTGTTCCTCGGCGATGCCGACCGGACGATCGACGAAGCCGCAAGAAAGCTCGGCGCAACGGCGGCGCTGATCCACACCGATCTCGGCACAGGCGACCACCAGGCCAATGTCGAGATGGGCAAATGGCTGGGACCGGCCCTTGACCGGCTCGCCCGATCGGGCGGCTACGTGCTGGCCAACCAGGCGCTCGACGTCGCGCGCTGGCAGCGCCTGCCCGAGCCTCCGGGCGTGCCGAAGGACCGGTATTTTCTCTATCGCGTGAGTTAGCGGCTCATCTGCCGAAGAGCTGGACCAGAGCCAGCAGGACGATCGCGCCGATCACCGAACCGATGAAGCCAGCCGGGCGGCCGGCACGGTAGAGGCCGAGCGCCTGACCGCCGTAGGTCGCGATCACCGAGCCCACGATACCGATCAGGACGGTGATCCAGAATCCCTGGATCTGGACGCCGGGACCGATCCAGCGGGCCAGGAGACCCACGACGAAGCCGATCAGGATGGTGACGATGATTTGCAGCATGGCGGGCTCCCCCTAGACTTCAAACGTTGCCGACACCGGCACATGGTCCGATGCCTTTTCCCAATCGCGTAGATCGACGTCGATGTGATGACTGCGGATCGCGCCGGCAAGGGCGGGGCTCGCCAGGATGTGGTCGAGCCGCCGGCCGCGGTTGGAAACGCGCCAGTCGGTGTTGCGATAGCTCCACCACGAATAGAGCTTCTGGTCGGCGGCCACGAACTTGCGCGGCACGTCGATCCAGACGAGCGAGGCCTGGAGCTGGCCGAACAATTCCACTTCGACCGGTGTGTGCGAGACGATCTTGAGGAGCTGCTTGTGGCTCCACACGTCGTGTTCCAGCGGCGCCACGTTGAGGTCGCCCACGGTGATGCGGCGCAGGCCCTTGCGGGCGCGCGGTCCGGGCTTGCGTGCGGCGTACCAGTCCGCCATCTCGCGATAGAAATCGAGCTTGTGCGCGAACTTCACGTTGAGGTCGGGATCGGGAATGTCGCCGCCGGCGGGAATGTAGAGATTGTCGAGCAGGATCGGATCGCCCCCGACATCGAGCGCGACCTCGACATGCCGGCAATCCTCCTTGCCGCAGCGATGATGGATGGTGCCGGCGGCGAACGGCACCTTCGACAGGATCGCCACGCCGTTATAGGCCTTCATGCCCTGCACGAAGCGATGGGTGTAACCCATGCGCTCGAAGGCCTCGTGCGGGAAGAACTCGTCCGGGCACTTGGTCTCCTGGAGGCACAGCACATCGGGCTGGCGCAACTTCAGGTACCGTTCGACGTTTCCGATCCGCAGCCGGACCGAGTTTATGTTCCAGGTCGCAATGGTGAGACTCATTGCCGGGCATTATAGACGATCCGGAGACGATCTCGCCGGGAACATCTCGGCCAAGGAGACCTAGCCATGCAGATGGATGGCGACCAGAGCAGCAACATCGAGGACCGCCGCAGCGACGGCGGGGCCGGCGGTGGGGGATTCGGCGGCGGCGGCTTTCCCATTCCGATGGGCGGAGGCGGCGGCGGCCTGTTCAAGGGCGGCTTCGGTCTGGTGGCCTTCGTCGTCATCGCCCTGATCATGGGCGCCGATCCCGGCGCCATCCTGAGCGATATCGCGGGCGGCGGCGGCGGCACCTCCAGCTACACGCCGGCGCCCTCCTCGGCCAGCCGTACGCCGGGCACGCCGGCACCTGCTAGCGATGCAGACACCCAGTTCGTGTCGCGCGTGCTGAAGAGCACGGAGGATGTCTGGCAGGACATCTTCCGCGACATGGGTCGCCAGTATCGCGATCCCAAGCTGGTGCTGTTCCGCGGCGCCACGCGCACCGAGTGCGGGGTCGGCCAGTCGGCGATGGGGCCGTTCTACTGTCCGGCCGACCAGCGGGTCTATCTCGACCTCGGCTTCTTCGACGAGCTGGCGCGCCGCTTCCACGCGCCCGGCCAGTTCCCGCAGGCCTATGTGATCGCCCACGAGATCGGCCATCACGTCCAGAACCTGCTCGGCATCTCGGGCAAGGTGCAGCAGATGCAGCAGAGCATGAGCAAGCGCGACGGCAACGCGCTGTCGGTGCGCACCGAACTCCAGGCCGATTGCTTCGCCGGTGTCTGGGCCAACCGCGCCGACAAGCAGCGCGGCGGCAAGATGATCGACGACAAGGACGTCGATCAGGCGCTGGCGGCCGCGAGCGCGATCGGCGACGACGCCCTGCAGAAGCAGAGCCAGGGCCGCGTCGTGCCCGACAGTTTTACGCACGGAACCAGCGCGCAGCGGGCGCGCTGGTTCCGCAAGGGGCTCGACACCGGCGATCCCCGTCAGTGCGACACGTTTCGCGCCCAACAGCTTTAGCAAAGCTAAAGCTGTTGGCGGGCGTCAGCGCTTTCATAAGCGCGAGAGCCCGCGCGGTGCAGAACAGACATGAACGCGCCACTTAAGAGCGGAGGTTACTCCGCTCGCAGTGGCGCGCCCCCAGCATCACACCAGCACGCACGTCACCGTGCCGCAGCCGTCGACGAAGCCGGACAGCGTGTCGCCCTTCACCACCGCGGCCACGCCATCGGGCGTGCCGGTGTAGATCAGGTCGCCGGCGGCGAGTTCCACGAGGCCGGACAGGTAGGAAATCGTCTCGGGCACGCTCCAGATGAGCGCATTGAGGTCCGACTTCTGGCGGGTCTTGCCGTTCAC
>CAIYWM010000210.1 GCA_903929895.1 uncultured Alphaproteobacteria bacterium | reverse complement strand
GCGACACGCCACAGCTCGACCAGCGCGAGCAGGGTCGCTGCAGCATCGGCCGATCCACCGCCGAGCCCGGCGGCCACAGGGATACGCTTGGTGAGACGAATTGCGGCGCGCGGCGCCACGCCGGCGCGGCCCGCCAGCAGGCGGGCAGCCTTCAGGACCAGGTTGTCGGGATCGCCTTCGAGGGAAGCCGCGACAGGTCCGACGATCTCGAGGGACAGCCCGGAGGCAGGTGCCACCTCAATCTCGTCGGCGAGATCGGTAAAGGCGACCAGCGAGTCGAGCAGGTGGTAGCCGTCGGCACGGCGTCCGACGACGTTCAACCAGAGATTGACCTTGGCTCGCGCGAGCGGCACGCCTCCTGCCCTTCGATCAGCCGCCCTGCTTGGAGTCGGCGGCCTTCTCGTAGACGGTCGGCTTGTCGTTCGACGGGTTCAGCCCGTTGGCGATCTTGTCCTGGATGACCGGCACACGATCCTTCTCGGGCTTCTGGTGCAGCGCGCGCTCCCATTGGAAACGCGCCTCGCGACGGCGGCCAACATGCCAGTAGGCGTCGCCGAGGTGGTCGGTGATCGTCGAGTCGTCGCCCTTCTGCTCGGTCGCGCGCTCCAGCCACTCCACCGCCTTCTCGTACTGGCCGAGCCGGTAATAGGCCCAGCCGACGCTGTCGGTGATGGAACCGTCGTCCGGCCGCAGCTCGGTCGCGCGCTCCAGCATCTTCATGCCTTCCTGCAGGTGCAGACCCTGGTCGATCCAGCTGTAGCCGAGATAGTTCAGCACGTAGGGCTGCTCCGGCGAGAGCTCGAGCGCCTTCTTCATGTCGGCCTCGGCCTTGGGCCAGTTCTTGGTGCGCTCGAGCACGATGCCGCGGCCGAAATAGACCTGCCAGTGGCGCTCGTCGGGCGTGCCCAGGCGGGAGATCGCCGTGTCGTAGGCGGCGACCGCTTCGGCGAAACGATCCTTGCCGCGCAGCAGGTCGGCCAGGGTCAGCGCCGCGTCGATGCGATCCGGCTTCTCGGCGACCAGCGTCTTGAGTCGGGCGACAGCCTGGTCGAACTTGTCTTCCTGGGCGTCGAGCGCCGCGGTCCGCAGCCTCGCCTGCCAGTAGAGCGGCGAGTTCGCGCCGATCTTGCCCAGGGCGGCGACCGCCTTGGGGATCTGGTTGAACTGCTCGTACAGCCCCGCGATCATCAGCCAGGCGAAATCCTGGTCCGGCTTCAGCGCGGTGGCGAGCTGATAGAAGATCAGCGCCAGATCGGTGCGTTGGTTGCGCGGATCGGAGGCGAGGATGCCGCCGATGTCGAACAGGATCTCGGCGATGCCCGAGGCCGGTGTCGGCGGCTTGGGCATCGGCGCATTGGGCCCCATCAGCCCGTCCATGACGACGGAGTCGCTGTAGCGCGTGCCGTAGGTCTTCAGGATCTCGCGCGCTTCGGCGTCCTTGCCGAGACGCCTCAGCCCTTCGGCGACCGAGATCGTGGTGCGAAGCCCGTTGCGGTCGATCGACATGGCGCGCCGGTACTTCGCCTCGGCGGCGGCCTTGTCGCCCGCCATCTCGTCGATCTGTCCCTCGATCACCAGCGATGGCGCCTCGGCGCGCTCGCCGGCTGCGGGCTTCAACCGCACGAGCAGGGCACGCGCCGCCGAGAAATCCTTCTCGCCGGCCTTCAGCCACGCCATCACGTATTCGCGCAGCGTGCCCAGCTGATTTTCGGTGCCGATCTTGCTGAGCTGCTGTTCAGCGGCCTTGTATTCACCTTTCTTGATGGCCTGGATCGCCATCACGAGATTGGCGAAGCCATCGCCCGGCCGGGTGGCCAGCACCGCCGGAGCGAGCTCGGCCGCCGAATCGATACGCCCGGCATACATGCGCAGGCGGAAGACGGCATAGATCAGTTCGGGATCGAGCGGCGTCAGCGCCAGCGCCTGATCCATCTGGTCGGCAGCGGCGTCGTAATCATGATCCTGCTCGCCGACCCGGGCGGCGAGGTAACGGCCCTGCAGCGAGATCGGCGCCAGGCGCTGGCCGGGCTGGACGACCGGCGGCCGCGTCGTCGGCGCGCGGGCGCCGCCTTGCGGGGCCGGGCCCTGCTGGGCCTGGCCAGGGAGAGGAAGAGCGAACAGCAGCGCTGCCGAAAGCAGCGCAAAGGGGGTGCGGTTCATACGGCTCACATGTTGGGGTAGTTGGGACCGCCACCGCCTTCGGGGACGCTCCAATCGATGTTCTGCGCGGGATCCTTGATGTCGCACGTCTTGCAGTGCACGCAGTTCTGCGCGTTGATCTGGAAGCGCGGCTGGCCGTTGTCGGCCGTCACGACTTCGTAGACGCCGGCCGGGCAGTAGCGCTGCGCGGGCTCGGCATAGAGCGGCAGGTTGACTGCGATCGGGATCGACGGATCGCGCAGTTTCAGGTGAACCGGCTGGTCCTCCTCGTGGTTAGTGTTCGACAGGAACACCGAGGAGAGCTTGTCGAAGGAGATCACCCCGTCCGGCTTGGGATACTGGATGGGCTGGAACTCGCTGGCCGGCCGCAGCGTCTCATGGTCGGCCTTGTGATGGTGCAGGGTCCACGGCACGCGCAGCCCGAGATCGTGCAGCCACATGTCCATGCCGCCGTAGAGCGTCCCGAGCGTGGTGCCCCACTTCAGGGCCGGTTTCACGTTGCGCACCTTGTCGAGGTCCTTCCAGATCCACGACGCCTTGAGCTTCACCGGATAGGCGATCAGCTCGTCGCCGCCGGTCTTGCCACCGGCCAGGGCCTCGAACGCCGCCTCGGCGGCCAGCATGCCGCTCTTCACCGCGTTGTGGCTGCCCTTGATGCGCGGCACGTTGACGAAGCCCGCCGAGCAGCCGATCAGCGCACCGCCGGGGAAGGTCAGCTTGGGCACCGACTGGATGCCGCCTTCATTGATGGCGCGCGAGCCGTAGACCAGCCGCTTGCCGCCCTTGAGATACTTGGCGACGTCGGGATGGGTCTTGAAGCGCTGGAACTCGTCGAACGGCGAGAGATAGGGGTTCTCGTAGCTGAGATGCACCACGAGGCCGATGGCGACGAGATTGTCGCCGAAATGGTACATGAACGAACCGCCCGAGCTGCCGGTTTCCGAGAGCGGCCAGCCCTGCGAGTGGACCACCAGGCCCTTGCGGAAGTTGGCCGGCTCGACCTGCCACAGTTCCTTGATGCCGATGCCGAACTTCTGCGGATCGACGCCGTCGCGCAGATCGAACTTCGCCATGAGCTGCTTGGCCAGCGAGCCGCGCACGCCCTCGCCGATCAAGGTGTACTTGGCGTGCAGTTCCATGCCGGGCGTGTAGCTGTCCTTGTGCGTGCCGTCCTTGGCCACGCCCATGTCGCCGGTGGCGACGCCCTTCACCGAGCCGTCCTCGTTGTAGAGCACCTCGGCCGCCGCAAAGCCCGGATAGATCTCGACGCCCAGCGCCTCGGCCTGCTGGCCGAGCCAGCGGCAGACCTCGCCGAGGCTCACGATGTAATTGCCGTGGTTGTTCATCAGCCGCGGCAGCAGGAAATTGGGGAAGCGGTAGGAGCCGCTCTTGGTCAGGAACAGGAACTGGTCGTCGGTAACCTGGGTCTCGAGCGGCGCGCCCTTTTCCTTCCAGTCCGGGATGAGCTCGTTGAGGCCGATCGGGTCGACGACGGCGCCCGACTGGTTGTGGGCGCCGTGTTCCGAGCCCTTCTCGAGCTGGCAGACGGAAACTTCGTGGTTGCGCTCCGCGGCGAGCTGCTTCAGGCGGATCGCCGCCGACAGTCCGGCCGGACCACCACCCACGATCACCACGTCGTATTCCATCGCCTCGCGCGTCATGCCCATCTCGCTCTGCAATTCCATTTTCCCGATGGACGCACGCCTGTCGGACGGCAATCCTTTGATTTAGATAGCTTGTCGGGGGCAGGATCGCCACCCGCTGAAAAGGGGAAGTCCCGTGCCAGAGTTGATCGATATCGAGAGCAAGACCTTCTCTGCACGCGATTTCAGGCTGGAAAGTGGCAAGACGCTACCCATCCTCGAACTTGCCTACGAAACCTACGGCACTCTGTC
>CAIYWM010000209.1 GCA_903929895.1 uncultured Alphaproteobacteria bacterium | reverse complement strand
TCTCGGCCTTGCTGGCGTCGAAGTCCTTGAGCTTGCCGCCGATCACCGGGCAGGCGCGCACGGTGGCGTTCAGCAGGCCCGGCATCGTGTGGTCCATGCCGTAGAGCTGCTTGCCCGTGACCTTCTCGACCGTGTCGAGCCGCTTCAGCGGCTTGCCCGCGACCTTCCAGTCCTTCGGGTCCTTCAGCTTCACTTCCTTGGGCGGTTCGAGTTCCGCCGCCGCCGCGGCGACGGCGCCATAGGTCACCGTCATGCCCGACGCCTTGTGGGTGATGGTGCTGTTGGCCGCGCTGCATTCGCCGGCCGGCACGTTCCATTGCTTGGCTGCCGCGGCAATCAGCATCTCGCGCGCGATGGCACCGCCCTCGCGAACATACTGCTGGCTCTCGCGGATGCCGCGGCTGCCGCCGGTCGAGAAGTTCCTCCAGACGCGGTTGCGCTTCAGGTTCTCTCCCGGCGTCGGATACTCCCAGGTGACCTTGTTCCAGTCGCACTCGAGTTCTTCGGCCACGAGCTGGCAGAGGCCGGTGAGCGTGCCCTGCCCCATCTCGGAGCGGGCGATGCGGATCACCACCTTGTCGTCGGGATGGATGACCACCCAGGCGTTCAGTTCCTTGACGGACTGGGCGTGCGCCACGCTTTCGTCGAAGGGCAGGTGGAAGCCGAGCGAGAAGCCGCCGGCAACGGCGGCGCCGCTGACCAGGAAGCCGCGACGGCCGAGAGATGTCTGGATCGTCATGATGCGTCCCTCCCCTTAGGCCTTGGCGGCGGCGTGGATGGCGGCGCGGACCTGCTGGTAGGTGCCGCAGCGGCAGATGTTGGTCATCGCCTCGTCGATATCCTTGTCGGTCGGATTGGGCTTGGCGGCGAGCAGCGCCGTCGCCGCCATCACCATGCCGCTCTGGCAGTAGCCGCACTGGGGCACGTCGAGCTCGACCCAGGCCTTCTGAATCTTGTTCAGCATGCCGTTCTGAGCCAGCGCCTCGATGGTGACGACCTTCTGGGTGCCGACAGCGTTCACCGGTACGCTGCACGAACGCACCGGCGCACCGTCGATATGGACCGTGCAGGAGCCGCATTGCGCGATGCCGCAGCCATACTTGGTGCCGGTCAGGCCCAGTTGCTCGCGCAGCACCCAGAGGAGCGGAGTATTCGGATCGGCAGTATATTCGACCGCCTTGCCGTTGACGTTGAGAACAGCCATCCCAGTCTCCCGTTGTTCAGGAAATATGGGAGCACCGTATCCCAGCGAGGGTGCGGCCGCCTAGCAGACGCGCTGCATTCACGGAGGTGTGATGGCCCCGCAAACCATCAACCCAGTGTGGCGGTTCCGTGTCGATCGCGACCTACAGTTTGGGCGGCGGATAATACGGACGATCGCCGAGCGCCTGAACGCGATTCCAGAACTCCGCACCCGAAGCCTTTCCGACCTCGTCGAGATCGGCCGCCTGGCGCCACAGGCTCCACGACTCGGGGTGCAGGCGGCTCGCCTCCGCCAATTGGAGATCGCCTTCGGCGGTGCGGCCGTTCGCGCGCAACCAAAGCCCGAGCCGGAAACGTGCCCGCGCCTCGGCGATTTCGGGCGTGACCTTCGGCAGGGCTGCGCGCGCCTGGTCGCCCGGCAACGCGTGCGCGCCGGTGGCGACCCAGGCGCGAACCGCGTCGAGATAGGCCTGCCGAGCTGCCAGGCGTTCGGCCTGGTCCTCGGGAGTCATCGTGCGCGTCGCGAGATCCATGCGCCGGAAGTGATCGGTCGACCCGGCCGTCTCGGGCGGGCGGGCGATCCGGCCCTGCTCGTCGATCCAGATCGCCTGCGGCACGTTCACGAGATTGTAGAGGTCCTCGAGGCGATGCTCGACGTCGATCAGCTGCCAATAGGACGACTGCGCCTGTTCGATCCACGGACGGGCATGCTCGGCGCCGCGGCTTTCCTGCGCCACGGCCACGACCATGAACCCCTTGTCCTTCAGTTCTTCGTAGAGGGCCTGCCACACGGGCAAGTCAAAACGGCAGCCTCACCAACTGGCCCATGTAGCGAGGAACACCTTGCGGCCGCGCAGCTGCGACAGCGAGCGCGGCACGCCGTCGAGATCCGGCAAGGTGAAGTCGGGCGCGTCCAGCCCTTCGAGCGCGGTATTGCGCTCCTCGGCCGGCGCCCCCAACGCCCACACGTCGCGCGCTTCGCTCGCGACCACGGGACCGCCCAGTTTTTTCCAGAAGGCTTCGAGGTCGACTTCGTTGGGCGCGAGCGCGGACGCGGGCAGCGGCACGCACAGATCGGCACGACACATGCCCTCGGGCTTCAGGGTCCAGCCCGTGATGCGCTCGGCATCGACGGGACTCATCCAGAGGCCGTCATGCGCAGCGACGTCGTGCTCGCCCGCGGGCATGAGGATCTTCGTCATCGCGGCCTCCCTTTCGGACTCATTTCGGTGTCGAGATCGTCACTTCCTTCGAGGTGATGAACTCCAGCAGCACGGGCACGCCCTTCTGGGTCTGCTCGATGCCGCGCTTGATCGCCGGGATGATGTCCTCCGGCCGTGTGACTCGCTCGCCATAGCCGCCGAAGGCGCGCGCCATGGCGGCATAGTCGCCGGAGATGTCGGTCGAGCGGTACTTCTCGGTCGAGACCTTCATGATGTGCAGCTCGATCGCCATCGAGAAGTTGTTGAGCAGGATCGACATGATCGGAATGCGCTCGCGCACTGCCGTCTCGAAGTCCATGCCGGTGAAGCCAATGGCCGCATCGCCCCACACGTTGATGCAGAGCTTGTCCGGGCAGGCGAGCTTGGCGCCCATCGCGAGGCCAAGCCCGTAGCCCAGCTGGGTGGTCTTGCCCCAGCCGATATAGGTATGCGGCGCCGTCGTCTTCCAGAACGGCGAGAGCTGGTCGCGCGGGCTGCCCGCGTCGTGGGTGATGATCGTGTTGGCCTTGTCGACCGTGTGCTGGAGATCCCAGAGCACGCGGTAGGGACTGAGCGGCGCCTCGTTGTTGGTGAGCTTGGGCATCCACTCGTCGAGCCACGCGTCGGCGATCGGCTTGATCTCCGCCACGACCGGCGCGGCATCGCGCTTCTTGTCCCCGACCAGCTTGCTGCACTCGTCGATCATGGCGCGAAGCGCGAGCTTGGCATCGCCGATCAGGCCGTACTGGCAGCGCACGTCCTTGTTGAGATGGTTGGGGTCGAGCGTGGTGTGGATCACCGTCTTGCCCTTCGGCATCGAGATGCCGAAGTTCGTCTCGGTGAAGGAGCAGCCGATTCCGAACAGCACGTCGCACTTGTCGAGGAAGTGGCGGACCTGCCTCGGATAGGCGCGGCCGCCCGAGCCCAGCGACAGCGGATGGGTCTCGTCGAAGCTGCTCTTGCCCTGCAGCGAGGTGCAGACGGGAATCGCCAGAAGCTCGGCCAGCTCCTTCAGCTCGTCATAGGCCTCCGCCCAGTGGACGCCATGGCCGGCATAGATGACGGGGCGCTTGGCCTCGACCAGCACCTTGGCGGCTTCCTTCACGGCGGCCGGATCGGGACCGTAGCGCGTCGGCTTGATCGGCTCGTAGGTCAGCGGATCGGGCGCGTCCTCGCCATTGGCCTCGGCCGGGAACTCGATGATGACCGGCGAGCCGCGGCCGTTGCGCAGCAGGCTGAAGGCCCGGCGCATGACGTTCTCGATGTCGGCGCCGGAGGTGATCGGCTCGGCGTGCTTGGCGACATGCGCCATGGTGATGGTCGAATTGAAGTTCGGCGGCACATGCGCGATGCGGCGCGGATAGCCCGCCGGGATGACCAGCAGCGGAACCGATTCACCGTAGGCCTGCGCCACGCCGCCATAGGCGTTCTCCGACCCCGGGCCGCTCTGCATGCAGAACACGCCCATCTTGCGGCCCTTGGTCATGCGCGACATGGCGTCGGCCATGTGCAGGCCGATGCGCTCCTGGCGCACGATGATCGGGCGGATGTCGATCGCGGCGCAGTGCTCGATCAGATGGTTGACGGGATAGGCGAAGAGATACTCGACCCCCTCGCGCTTCAGGATTTCCGCGACTGCCGGGCCGGTCTTCATCTTCGTTTCTCCCTTTGCCCCGGGGGGGGCGCGCCACTTCAGTGGTGCCCCCCAGCGCTTCTTACTTGTTGAGTTCCTTCATCGCGCTGTCGAGGCCGCCCAGGGTGAGCGGGAACATGCGGTTGCTCGTCAGCTGCTGCAGCAGCTGGATCGACGGCGTGTAGCTCCAGTGCCGCTCCGGCACCGGGTTCAGCCACGCCATGCTGCGATAGGTGTCGGCCACGCGCTGGATCCAGACCTGGCCCGCTTCCTCGTTCCAGTGCTCCACCGAGCCGCCGGGATAGGCGATCTCGTACGGACTCATCGAGGCGTCGCCGACGAACAGCACCTTGTAGTCGGCCGGGTAGGTATGGAGCATCTGCGCCGTCGAGAAGGTGTCGACGTGACGGCGGCGGTTGTCCTTCCACAGCTTCTCGTAGAGGCAGTTGTGGAAGTAGAAGAACTCGAGGTGCTTGAACTCCGAACGGGCCGCCGAGAACAGCTCCTCGCAGACCCGGATATGCGCATCCATCGAGCCGCCGATGTCGAACAGGATCAGCAGCTTCACCTTGTTGCGACGCTCCGGCACCATCTTGATGTCGAGATAGCCGGCATTGCGCGCCGTCGAGCGGATCGTGTCGGGCATGTCGAGTTCCACCTCGGCGCCCTCGCGCGCGAACTTGCGCAGGCGCCGCAGCGCGATCTTGATGTTGCGCGTGCCGATCTCGACCGTGTCATCGAGGTTCTTGTACTCGCGCTTGTCCCACACCTTGACGGCGCGGCCCTCGCGGCCCTT
>CAIYWM010000208.1 GCA_903929895.1 uncultured Alphaproteobacteria bacterium | reverse complement strand
CGTGCCTCGGTGCAGGGCAATCGCCGTAGACCGCACAGCTGGAGTACCAGCAGACTCGGCGGATCCCGGCATGGTCCAGCTCGTCGCACAGGACTCGTGAACCCTGTTCGTTCACGTCGAAATAGGTTGCCTCGGTGATGCCGAAGTCATGATGCGCTGCCGCGAGCGAGAAGACTGCATCTGCTCCTTCGACCGCCCGGCGCACGGCAACGGGGTCGCGGATGTCGCCGTGGACGAAGGCGGTCAGCCGCTGGTCGGGTTCGGGCCGGATGAGGTCGAGACCGCGGACCTCGTGCCCGCGGGCGGCCAGGATGTCGCAAAGTTTGTATCCAATAAATCCGGTTGCTCCGGTAACGCAGACCTTCATGGGGGCAGTATAGGTAGATCTGTCGCCGGGTCCTTGTTGCTTTGCCGCCGATTTGATCGGATCTTCCAAAGCGATCAAGAACATATGTCAGCGGTGTTTGGTGCGTCGGTTCGCTGGTTTGCGAGGAAGGAGAGGATGTAAATGGCACGCGTTCATACTGTTCGGGTCTTGTTGACGTGCTTGATCGCGGTACTTTCGCTTTCCGGTCATGCGCTTGGGCAGGCGCTCCACCGCGCCACCGGGTCCGAGGTGATCGTGACGCCGACGACGGATCCGAAGGTAGTTGCTGGTCGCTTAGCATCGCTTCCTCCTGGCTCTCGCGTTCTGGCATTCAGCGGCTTCGATTACGACCTCACGCTGCGAGATCGCGTGAGTCTTCCGGCGATCCCGCCGTCCCGCGGCGGCGCCGCGGCGGTTGTCTTGCCAAGTCCGTGGGTGAGCGCGGGTGCTGCGGCGGTCCAAGGCCGCGTGGTGAATTGGCTGCGGAGGCTCGGATCAGGGGTCGTCATCGACTCCATCGCGGTGACTGCGCCTGCCAAGACAGTTCATGTATCTCTGGCACGGGCGACATCGCCGTACCTCGGTCGGCTGTCGACCGACCGGCGCTTCCCGTCCTTGCTCGTCCGTTATCCCGCACTGGACGCGGCGATCCGGACCGGTCCGGCTGTCGCGGCTCTTGAGTGGACTTCGGTCGTTGAGTCCGAGACGAAGGCCGCCTCTATGGCTGCGCACGTTCGCGCGGCTCGGGTCGTCCGCCCGGGAACGCCGGTCGCCCTCTTGGTGCCGGCCGTCCCGGCTTCTGCCGTCCCCGCCGCTGTTTCCTCGTCCTCGCCGGCGACGTCGGCTCCCTCGTCTGTCGCGCCCTCGCAGACGGGCGCATTGCCGTCGGCAGCCGCTGCCGGACAGGGAAGCCTGGCTGTCGTCGATTCTTATCGGGAACTGACGTCGAGGTCCGTCTCGGACGCGACGATCGCGTTGTCCAATGTTTCGGGCGGCAGGCGTCTGTCGCCCTGGGACAGTGATTTCCTCTCCCGCCCGTCGATCTGGACCGAGCTCCTCGCCGCCGCTGGCGCCGATGCGAACGTCCGGCGCTGCATTCTCGGCATGGAAGACGCGGCGCGCGCCGCGGTGCTTGCCGACCGCGCGTTGTATGTGCGGCCCCAGTCGTTCGAT
>CAIYWM010000207.1 GCA_903929895.1 uncultured Alphaproteobacteria bacterium | reverse complement strand
GCGGCCGACCGAGGACATCATGAGCGATGTCGCCCGGGCGATCCTGGCGATAGAAGACCCCGCCCGGCGCGCGGCAGCGTCAGTGGAGTTCTTCGGCAAGGCCGGGACACGGTTCCAACCCGTGCTGCAGGATATCGCCCGCGGTTTTGGCTTCATGGGCGAGGAAGCCCGGAAGGGCGGGGCCCTGGTCGACGAGCACGTGGTCAAGCGGCTCGATCAGCTGTCCGATGCCTTGGAGCGCGGCAAGCTCCGCTCGCGGGCGTTCTTTGCCGAGATGGCGGTCGCGGTTCTCGACATGGCCGACAAGGCCGTCGATGCCTACCGCAAGATCCTGGCGCAGCAGGCCACGCGCAGTTCGGGTGGCGGCTACCAGTGGGAGCGCGACTTCCAGTCCTGGGTGGAGAACGCCGTGTCGAACATGGCGGGCGTAGGGGCGGGCGTCGTCGAAGTCTTCCGGGGAGCTGCCGAGCAGGTGGTAAAGCTCTGGATCGACGCCTTCAACCGCGTGCTCGCCGGCGCCGAGCAGGTGCTGAACAAGCTGAAAGAGTTCTCTACGTTCGGCCTGGGTGATGCGATCGCCCTCGGCCGGATCCCGGGTGGCGGTGCCAGCGTCAACGATTTTGTCGGGGTCATCACGCAGGCGGCCGAGACGGCGCGCGCCGACACGCAGGCCTACTACGCGCGCCAGCGCAGTCCATTCGGCAAGGCTTCCAGCGGCGCGGCCTGGGCGGTCGTGAACGATGGCCTGCCGGCGCAGGATGGGCCCCGGCCGGGCATCTTCAATCCTCCGGTCAAACCCGGCGGCGGCAGCTCCGAAGATTCCGTCGACAAGCTGAAACGTCAGACTGAACTCGCGATGCAGACGGCCCAGGCGCTCGCCGACGTCTCGGCCCAGGGTAGCCGGGCCGTCGCCGACCTCGAACTCCGTTTCAAGGCGGTCAAGGAGGTTCAGGACGCCTACGCCAGCTCGGCGCACAAGGCGGGTCTCTCGGTCGAGGAGCTGACGAAGAGGATAGAAGATCAGCAGCGTGCCACCGAGCGCGCTAAAAGCCTGAAAGACTTCAACATCGAGACGTCCAGCCTGCAGAAGGCCAACGAGCTTCTGGCGGCCGAGAACCGTCTGATCGATCAGTCGACCTAGACGCGCGCCATCGTCATCGCCCAGATCAATCTCAAGCAGGAACTCGAGCTGAAGGGCATTGGCGTCGCGACCGAGGCCGAGCGGGCTGCCATTGCGGCGCGCGGGGAAGCGATCGCTCAGAACGAGAGGCTGAAAGGCCAGGCCGAGGAGCTGAAGCGCGCCAACGAACTCTGGACCGAGCCGCTGAAACAGGCGTTCCGCAACATCCAGACAGCTGGCGCCGATGCCTGGGACCGGATCCTGCAGAGCGGGCAGGTGTCGTTCCAGGCCCTGGGCGACATCTTCAAGACGACGATCCGGCGCATGGTGGCGGAGTTTTTGGCCCTCGCGACGATCCGGCCAGTAATGAGCGTCGTGGTCCAGGGCCTGGGGAGCCTCGGCGTCGTCTCACCGGCCACGGCCCAGCAGATGGGTTTTGGTGGGGCGTCGTCGGG
>CAIYWM010000206.1 GCA_903929895.1 uncultured Alphaproteobacteria bacterium | reverse complement strand
GGATTCCCAGGGTGAAGATGATGAAGAAGCCGCTCATCATCAGGCCGATCAGCAGGAAGCGCTTGAGGCCGATCTCGATCCGCAGGTTGCGGACGCCCTCCACCAGGACCAGCAGCACGCCCAGGGTCGCCACGGCCGCCACGGTGCGGATGGTCAGCATGGGCACCACGTCGAAGTGCTCGAGCATGACCTTGGAGACGGGCACGTTGGCACCCCAGGCCACGCCCACGAACAGCATCGCCGCGAAGGCACCCAGCATGTGATGCCGGCCGCGTCCCGGTGCCGGGCCCCCGGTCATCGCCGCGCCGCGCGGGTCTGGCGGATCTGCAGCTGGGCGATGCCCGCCAGGACGATGAAGCCGCCCGCGACCTGCAGCCAGCTCGGCTCGCGTCCCATCAGGGCGGCAAGGCCGATCGCGAAGACGGGTGCCGAGTTCGCGAACAGCGAGGCCACGGGCACGCCGACCAGCGAAACCCCGGTGTTCCACAGCAGCACGGCTGCCGCGACGCCCAGGATGCCGATCCAGGCGACCATGCCCCACTCGAGCGGCGTCGGCGGCCGGGTCGGCCAGGCGATGCCGCCCAGCGCCCAGACGACGGCACAGACCACGCCCAGCAGCACGCTGGCCACCGTCGAGGTGATGGCCGACAGGGCGATCTGGCCGCGGTCGGCCAGCCATTGCTGGGCGCGGATCGAGTACCAGCTCCAACACAGCTGGGCGATCACCAGCAGCGCCTCGCCCCCTTCCAGGCCGAACGAGCCCGCCGCACGGCCCGGCGTGCCAAGCACGACGACGATGCCGCCGGCTACGACCAACACGAGCGTGATCCCGAAGCCGGGAGGCGTGGTGGATCCGAGCATCCCGCGCGCCAGCAACGTCGCCCAGATCGGACCGCACATCAGCACGATCGCCGCAGTCGCGGGATGGGCGTGCGCCACACCGAATGTGTAGAGCACCGAGAACGCCGTCATCGCCGTCCCGAGTTGAAGCCGCCGGCGCCAGTCGAGCGGTCGCGGCGCCGCCGCCGGCTTTCGGCTCAGCAGCACGGCCAGCCAGAGCACCGGCAGGCCCAGGATGTAGCGCGACCAGGACAGCAGCCAGTTGTCGTAGTGCTCGGCCAGCGCCGCGAGCACCGGGATCATCGATCCCCAGATCATGGCGGCGAGCAGCAGCACCAGGGAGGCACGCCGCAGCGCGCCGACGGACGGAGACATCGAGCGGGCCGCTCAGCCCGTGGCGCGACGGCGGACCGCCTCATAGCCGACACGGCAATCCTTGTAGACGTCGGGCTTCTCGGTCGAGACGCGCGCCTCGACGACCTGCGGCTGCGCCAGGCAAAGATCGAGGATGGCCTCGACCAGCGTTTCCTGAAGATTGAAGTGCTTGCTGCCGGCAAGATCCACGATGCCATCGTGGATGATGTCGTAGTTCAGCACGTTGGCGATGCTGTCGCCGTGCGCACGGTCAGGGTCCGCCAGCAGCAGCTCGACGTTGATCACCACGGCCTGCGGCTTGGCCAATTCGAAGTCGTAGATGCCGATCGACACAAGAAGCCGCATGTCGCGGATGAAGATGCGGCGCTCGGAGGTGACCATGATCATTTCTTCTTCTTGAGGTCGAAGGCGATGTCGCGCGGCCGGCCGATCAGGTGTTCGCCACTGTCGACGACGAGCGTGTCGCCGGTATAGCTCGGCGTGGCCACGATGAAGCGCAGCGCCCGCACCAGATCGTCGGCCGTCACGCCGACCCCGAGCGGATTGGCGGCATGCTGCTCGGCGAAGCGTGCATCCGTCTGGCTGCCGCTGCGCAGGGTCAGCCCGGGCGCGATGCCCGCCACCCGCAGCCGCGGCGCGAAGGATTGCGCCAACAGGGTCGTCAGACCCTGCAGGCCGATCTTGGAGAGCGTGTAGGTGAGAAAGTCGGGATTGAGGTTGTAGAGCTTCTGGTCGAGCACGTTCACGACCAGGCCGGTCTCGTCCGCCGGCAGCTGCCGCGCCAGCGCCTGGGCCAGCAGCAGCGGCGCCCGCAGGTTGATCGCCATGTGCAGGTCGAAGTCGGCGGCCGTCGCGGTCGGCGCCCGGTCGAGCTTGAACAGCGAGGCGCTGTTGACCAGGCAGGTGAGCCGCACGCCGCGCGCCCGGCACTTGCCCACCAGCGCCTCGGCCTGCCGTGCCGAGGCGAGATCGGCGCGCACGGTCATTGCCTTGCCACCGGCCTCGCGGATCGTCGCGACGGTCTCCTTCGCCCCGGCCGCGGAGGCCTTGTAGTGCACGAAGACGAAAAACCCGTCGGCCGCAAGCGCGAGCGCCAGGGCACGGCCGATCCGTATGCCCGCCCCCGTGACCAACGCGCCTTTCATGATGCGACACCCGCCCTTGGTGACTGAAAGAGGCGGCGGTTCTAGCATGCGACCATGAATTCGTCCCCGTTTGAAACCGTCGACTGCGTTGTCATTGGCGCAGGTGTTGTCGGCCTTGCCGTCGCCCGTGCCCTGGCCCTTGCCGGCCGCGAGGTCATCGTCGTGGAGGCGGCCGACGCCATCGGCACCGAAACCAGCTCGCGCAACTCCGAGGTCATCCACGCCGGCATCTACTACCCCAAGGGCAGCCTGATGGCGCGCTCCTGCGTCGCCGGCCGGCGCATGCTCTATGCCTATTGCCAGGACCATGGCGTGCCGCATCTCAATTGCGGCAAGCTGATCGTGGCGACCAACGCAGCCGAGAGCGAAAAGCTCGCCGAGATCAAGGGACGTGCGGAAGCAAACGGCGTCGAGGGCATGCGCTTCCTGAGCGCCGCCGAGGCGATCGCGATGGAGCCGAACCTCCAGTGCACCGCGGCCCTGTTCTCGCCCAGCACCGGAATCGTCGACAGCCATTCCTACATGCTGGCGCTGCAGGGCGACGCCGAAGGGCACGGCGCGATGTTCGCCTTCAACAGTCCGGTGAAGAGTGGCCGCGTCGTCGAGGGCGGCGTCGAAATCGAGGTCGGCGGAACCGAGCCGATGAACCTGCGTTGCCGGCTGCTGATCAATGCGGCCGGGCTGCATGCGCCGACGCTTGCCAAAAAAATCGTCGGAATGCCATCCGAGCACATCCCGACCGCGTATTACGCCAAAGGAAACTACTTCACCTTGACCGGCCGCTCGCCCTTCTCCCGCCTCATCTACCCCGTCCCGGTGCCGGGCGGGCTGGGTGTGCACATCACCGTCGACATGGGCGGCCAGGCGAAGTTCGGGCCCGACGTCGAGTGGATCGACGGTATCGAGTACACGGTCGATCCGCATCGCGCCGACAAGTTCTATGCTGCCGTGCGCAAGTACTGGCCCGGCATCAAGGATGGCTCGCTACAACCCGGCTATGCCGGCATCCGCCCGAAGATCGTGCCGCAGGGCGCGCCGGCGCAGGATTTCACCATCACCGGTCCCGCCGACCATGGCGTGCCAGGCCTCATCAATCTGTTCGGCATCGAATCGCCCGGCCTCACCGCCTCGCTGGCGCTGGCCGAGCAGGTGCGCGACCTCGCCGGTCCTGCATGAAGCTTGCGCGCCGAGGCCACCTTGCCAGCGTTCTCGTCCTGCTCGGCGGCTGCTCTCCCGCAGCGCTCCTGAACCCGACCGTTGCGCGCTCGGGCTATACGCTCGACGCCGACATTCCCTACGGCAGCCTTCCCCGCCAGAAACTCGACGTCTACACGCCCCAGCAGCCGCGCGCCGACGGCAAGGCGGTGATCTTCTTCTACGGCGGCTCGTGGGCTTCCGGCGCCAAGGGCGACTATCTCTTCGTCGGCCAGGCGCTGGCGGCGCTGGGCATCACCACCATCATCCCCGACTACCGCGTCTATCCGGAAGTCCGCTATCCGGCGTTCCTCGACGATGGCGCAGCGGCGACGGCCTGGGCGGCAAGGAAGGTCGGCACCGAGAAGCTGTTCGTCGCGGGGCACTCGGCGGGCGCCTACATCGCGATCATGATGGTCGCCAACACGCCCTATCTGGCCGCCGCCGGCGTCGACCGCATGAAGCTGCCGGGCGGTATCGGCATCGCCGGACCCTACGATTTCCTGCCCCTCACCTCGCGACGGCTCAGGGAGATCTTCGGCGGTGATCGCCGCGAGACGCAGCCGATCGAATACGCCCGCGCGCCGCTGCCGCCGCTCCTGCTGCTGCACGGCACCGCGGACACGACGGTGAAGCCGTTCAACAGCGAACGTCTGGCCGCGGCCTGGCGCAAGGCCGGCGGACGAGCCGAGCTGAAGCTCTATCCCGAGGTCGACCATATCGACATCGTCGGCTCCTTCTCCGAATTGCTGCGCAAGCGTGCGCCCTCGCTGGACGACACGGTCTCCTTCATCGACCGCACCTGATCCGCACTGCGGACGGCATGTCCACGGTACGATCCGTGGGCTGGCCCCCGGCGTTCCGGTTGGGTAATGCTTGGGGAACTTACCCAGGGGGAAAAATCCAGATGATCAAGACGCGCTTCACCGAGATGTTCGGCATCAAGCATCCGATCGTGCAGGGTGGCATGCAATGGGTCGGCCGCGCCGAACTCGCCTCGGCCGTCTCCAACGCCGGCGCGCTCGGCATCCTGACCGGCCTCACCCAGCCGACGCCGGAGGATCTCCGCAAGGAGATCAAGCGCTGCCGCGAGATGACGGACCAGCCGTTCGGCGTGAACCTCACCATCCTGCCGACGCTCGTGCCGCGCCCCTATGGCGAATACATCGACGCCATCATCGATTCCGGCATCAAGATCGTTGAGACCGCCGGCAACAATCCCAAGCCCTTCATGCCCAAGCTCAAGGAAGCGGGCGTCAAGGTGATCCACAAGTGCACCGCGGTCCGTCACGGCCTCTCGGCCGAGAAGGCCGGCGTCGATGCGATCTCGATGGACGGTTTCGAATGCGCCGGTCACCCGGGCGAGGATGACGTGCCGAACCTCGTGCTGCTGCCGGCGGCCGCCAACGTCATCAAGATCCCGATGATCGCCTCGGGCGGCTTCGCCGACGCGCGCGGCCTCGTGGCGGCGCTGGCGCTGGGCTGCGAGGGCATCAACATGGGCACCCGCTTCATGGCGACCAAGGAAGCCCCGATCCACCAGAACGTGAAGGAGAAGATCGTCTCCTCCGACGAGCGCAGCACGTCGCTGATCCTGCGCACCATGCGCAACACCAGCCGCGTCTATGGCAACAGCATCGCCAAGAAGACGATCGAGATGGAAGGCGAAGGCAAGACCATCCAGGAGATCGGCCCGATCGTCGCCGGCGCCAAGGGCAAGGTCGTCTACGAAACCGGCGATATGGAACACGGCATCTGGTCGGCCGGCACCTGCATGGGCCTGATCAACGACATCCCGACCTGCAAGGAGCTGGTCGAGCGTATCGTCCGCGAGGCCGAGGAGATGATCCGCGGCCGGCTGGCGAAGTCGCTCGCGGCCTAGCGCGGTCGCGCGCGGTAGCGCTTCCAGCTTCGCCACAGCAGGCCGCCAAGCGGCGGCAGAAAGCACAGGCTCGCGACGATGATGGCCATCGCCGCGACCAGGCAGCCCCAGCCGCGCTGGACGCCCACGACGCATTGCCAGTCGAGGGCCATGAAGACGAGCGCGCCCAGAAAGACCGGGTTGGCGAGGACGGCGACCGGCCAGAGCTGCGAAGCCGGCGCCTCGACACCGGGTTTCCACTGGCACACCAGAGAACTCACGACCGCGCCGGCCAGCATGCCGACGCCACCGATCAGCATGGCCTCGGCCGCCAGGAAGGCGCCGGCCCCCGCCCCCACGAGAAGGGCGGCGACAAGGTAGCCCATGACGAAGGGTCGGATGCGCAGCACGATCCTGCTTCTATGCCTGAACGCGGCCCGTCAGACGAGATTGATACGGCAGCCGCAGACCTCGACCTGACCGACGCCGTGCCGGCGGCCGCGCTTCTCCGCGGCGGCCAGCACGCGGTCGCGATCCACGACCTTCACGTCGTAGGCCGAGACGCCCGGTCCGCGCCCATCGACGATCGGCACGAAGCGGATCTGCGATCCGTCCAGCCGGATGATGTTGTCGACGGCCGGCCGGTCGAGGATGCGCGACCACGAGGCGGCGGCGCCGTCGGGATCGTCATGCTGAATCTCGACGCCCGCCAGGCCGTTGGTGACGTCCGCGCGCGCGTGCTTCGTCCAGTCCTTCTCGGCGGGCGGCCACCACAGAGCGGGATCGACGCCCGGCGGCGCAAAGGTCGTGTCGATCGACAGCAGCACGCCGTTCGTGTCCGAGGGATGGAAGTGGGTGTACTGGTACTCGGGCAGGTCCTTCTCGGCCACGGCACGGACGCCCAGCGCGGTGACGCGCTGGCGCTCGGCCACCGCGTCGGGCACCTGCAGGATCACCATGTAGCCGCCATCGCCCTTGCGGCGCTCGATGTAGCGGCCGGCCGACGTGCCGTCCTTGAACGGCGACACGATCTCCAGGAAGTCGTTGCCGGTCGGGCAGACGACGTTGGCCAGGCCCCACTTGGCGACGCCGGGATCGCGATAGGCGACCTCGATCCCGAGAATGTCGCACAGCTCCTCGGCGGAGCTTTCCAGGTCTTTGCAGACGAAGACGCATTGCCTCAGTCTCATCGCTTCGCTCCCATTCCTTCGTTGTATGGTCTATCGTAACGCCATGCGGACCGTATGGACCATGGGCTTCGTGGCGGCGGCCGCCCTCTCGTTCTGCTTCCCGGATTTCGTCGTCTTCCGCTTCACCCAGGCGGCGATCTGGTCGATCGCGCTGATGGGCCTGGTGATCCTGTGCGGCGTGAGCGGGCAGTTCTCGCTCGCCCAGGCGGCGCTGTTCGGTCTTGGCGGTTACGGCGCGGCGATTTTGGCGGCGCACATGCCGCTTTCGCCCTATGCCGGTCTCGCTCTCGCCCCGCTGCTGGGCTTCGCCGCGGGCTACGGCATCGGCCGGGTCGCCGGTTCCCATACGCTCTGGACGCAGGCGCTCGTCACCTACGCCGTCGTCATCGCCTTCCCGCAACTGCTGCGCTGGCGGTTGATCGAGCAATGGACCGGCGGCGTCCAGGGCCTCTATCTCGACTTCCCGACGCCGCCGAGCGCCCTGCTCAGCAACGACCGCTGGGCCTTCCTGATGGCGCTGGCGATCCTCGGCGCCGGCATCTGGCTCGCGCAAAACCTGATCCACAGCCGCGCGGGCCGCGCCATGAAAGCGTCGCGCGATCACGATCTCGCGGCGACCGCCCAGGGAATACGCGTGCCACAGGTGCGCGCCACGGCCTCCGGACTCGCTGGGGCCTATCTCGCCGTCGCCGGCTGCCTCTCGGCCTGGCAGTTCGGGTTTGTGGGACCGGGCAGCTACAACTTCGCGCTGTCGGTCCAGATGCTGTTCGGCCTGGTGATCGGCGGCATGCACTCGGCCGGCGGCGCGATCCTGGGGGGCCTGTTCCTGCAGTTCTTCCCCGACGTCACCGCGGGGCTCGGCAAGGGCTACTCCGCCCTGCTCTAGGGCGTGCTGCTGATCGCCGCCATGGTCGCGAGGCCCGGCGGCGGGGCGGGCACACTGGCCCGCCTCGCCGCCCGGCTGAAGCTCAGAGGCCCTTGAAGTTCGGGGCGCGCTTCTCGACGAAGGCGCGGGCCGCTTCCTTGTGATCTTCCGTCTCGCCGGTGCGGATCATGCGCGCCGCCTCGCTGTCGAGCGCCTCGGAGAGGGTGCCCTCTTCCGCGACCTTCATGTTCTTCTTGGCGTGCCACCAGGCGACGCGCGGGCCAGCGGCCAGCTTCTTGGCGAAGGCCATCGTCTCGGCATCGAGATTGGCATCGTCGACGATGCG
>CAIYWM010000205.1 GCA_903929895.1 uncultured Alphaproteobacteria bacterium | reverse complement strand
TGACCTTCCTGACCTCGCTTCATCACAGCCTCCGTCAGAGGATTCCTGTGAATCATCAATCGCCCAAGACGCCAAGACCTTTTGCAGAGGTCTCATTCAAATGGGGAGGTGGCCCCGGCGCTGTTTACAGCGCCTTTTGGCCGGAGGGGTCATGACCCCATCGCCCTCGTAAGACGAGGGCACTTCCCCTTTGCGGAGCCCGCAAAGGGGAAGCATTTGATCCCTCAATGCGCCAGCAGCAGCGGCACGCGGCAGGACGAGATCACCTTGCCGGTGGCGCCGCCCAGGCCGAGGAAGCTCATGACCTGGCCGCGGCCATAGGCGCCCATCACCAGCAGGTCGGCGCCCTTGCCGTGCGTGTAGTCGAGCAGGGCGCGTCCGCGGGCGCGGCCCGACACCGCGCCGGGATCGATGGCGTCGATGGTGGTCTTGATGCCGTGCCGCCCCAGATTGCGCGCGAGATACGAGGCGCCGACATCGTCGGCCTTGGAGCCGACGACCAGGATCGTGATAGCGCTCGCCTTCGCGAGGAACGGCAGGGAATATTCGACGGCGCGGGCGGCCTGGAAGCTGCCGTTCCAGGCAACGATGACCGAGCCGAAGCCGCCGGTGCCGGCGTTCGGCGGCGCGATCATGACGGGGCGCGCGCATTCGTGGATGGCGGCTTCGACGGTGGCGGGCGCCACGTTCTCCGGATCGGAGCCCGGGCGACCGAGCACCAGCAGGTCCGAGCAGCGGCCCATGGCGACCAGCGTGTCGAGCGTCGCGGTCTCGGCGGCGGTGTAGGTCGAGCCCGCGTTGGCGCCGAGCACTTCCTTGTAGGCGCGCTCCGATTCCTTGCTGCGCTCCTCGAGGCGCTCGTCGTCGAGGTTCATGATCAGAGGCATCGCCTCGCCGCTCATGGCGAGCCCGCCGATGGCACCGCCGGCCGGCCCGACCGGCAGATGCAGCGCATCCACGGTGGCGTCGAAGTTGCCGGCGACGCGGGCGGCCAGCCGGAACGACATCGCGGCGTCGGGACCGCCTTCGGACACGGCCAGAATCGACTTCAACATGGAATACTCCCCCAGGGATTCTTCAAGACGCGCGATTAAGAAGCGGCGGCGCCTCAGGTGCAAGCCAAGTCTTTCGGTCGGCGGCTCAGCGTCGCGCCGCCTGTGCGAGGCCGATCATAAGCTCTGCGACGCCGTCCAGCTGCTGCCCAGCATTGCGTGCGCCGCGCAGGACCTCTTCGATCGAGCGGCCGTTGGCCAGTGACGCGGCGCCCCAGAGCAGCGCCGATCGCATGCCGCTCTTGCAGAAGGCGACGACCTGGCCGTCGCCTTCTGCAAGCAGGTCGGCGAAGGCACGCACCTGGTCGGGCGTCGCGCGCGGACCGGAGAAAGGCAGGTCGAGGAATTGCAGTCCGGCTGCTTCGGCGGCCGCACGCAGGTCCGCGGTCTTCGGCTGGCCAAAGAAGGCCTCTCCATCCGGCCGGTTGTTCACGACGGCGGTGAAGCCTGCAGCGGCGACTTCCTTCATGTCGCTCGGATCGAGCTGGCCGGAAACCGAGACACGATCGTCGACCGGCAACAGGGAAAGGCTCATGTCGACAACTCCCGTTTGCGGATCCAGTGGATGAAGGGAAGGGCCAGCAAGACCATCCAGAGCTTGCCCAGGATCTGGCCGGCCAGATAGTCGAGGCTGCCGAAGGCCAGCCAGAGGAAGAGGACGCTGTCGGCGATCAGCCCGACGACGCTGCTGGCCAGCACGGCCAGCACGAGGCCGCGCGACTGCAGCGGCGTATAGACCGCGAAGTCCGCGAGTTCGGACAGGAGGAAGGCCGTCGCCGAGGCGATCAGAAGCTGCGTCGGTGCGACGGCCCCCGACAGGGCAGCGCCCGCCACGATGGCGCCGACGGCGACGCCGCGCCCGAGCCGTCGCTGCACGAGGTCGCGCAGGACCAGCGCCAGCCCGATCATCAGGACGCCCGAGGGTGCCATCAGGGGCTTGCCGCCGGGACCCCACGGCCAGACCGGCACCAGGCACGGTCCCTGCGGCACGCAGACGGCGCCGACATTACCGATCATCCAGTTGGCGATCGGGATGCAGGCAATGAAGCCCAGGAAAAAGGCCAGGCCCGCGAACCTTGCCTGCTTGGTCGAATTCATGCCCGCGCTCCTAGCAGGTCCGCCGCGCCGCTGGAACCCTGGGGAACCCGACCGCAGTGGTTGCGTTAGGTCGCACACAATCCAGGAGACATTTCATGCAGCCCCTCGCCCGTCGCTCGGTCCTGTTCGGCGCCGCCGCCCTGTCGGCCCTCCCTGTCGCCGCCGCGTTCGCCGTCAATGCGCTGCCGGACGCCCGCTTCGTGGGCTTTGCCCAGGACTTCAACGACTTCGAGATCGCCTCGGGTCGGCTTGCGCTCGCCAAGTCGACGAACGAGAACGTCCGCGGCTTTGCCGCCCGCATGGTCGCTGATCAGACCGAGGCGGCGCAGTACCTCTCCAAGGCGCGGCAGGAAGCGGGCGTCTCCTACGCGCCCGATCCCAGCAATGCGCCGGGCTGGACGGCTACGCTGCAGCGGCTGCAGGTGCTGGAAGGCGTGGAGTTCGATACCGCCTATGCCAACGCCCAGCTCGCCGCGCACATCGATGCCAATGCGCAGTACGGCGCCTACTCGCAGGACGGCGGGAACGGCGCGTTGCGCCGCTACGCCCAGGGCCAGTTTCCGAAGGTCCAGGAGAACCTGACCGGCGCCCGTCAGCTGGCCGGCGGCCGCTAGCCCCCTACAGCGAGGCCTTGCCTTCGCGCCACGCGATGAAGCCCCGCTTGCGCAAGGCGCAGGCGGGGCACTCGCCGCATCCGTACCCCCAGTCATGCCGTGCGCCCCGGACGCTGTCGTAGCAGGTGTGGGTGTGCTCCAGGACCAGATCGACCAGCGGCGTGCCACCCAACTCGTGGGCAAGCCCCCAGGTCTCGGCCTTGTCCAGCCACATCAGCGGCGTGTGGAGCACGAAGGCGCGATCCATGCCGAGGTTGAGCGTCACCTGCAGCGCCTTGATCGTGTTGTCGCGGCAGTCGGGATAGCCCGAGAAATCCGTCTCGCACATGCCGCCGATCAGGTTGCGGATGTTGCGCCGCCAGGCCACGGCGGCGGCGAAGGTGAAGAAGAGGAGGTTGCGGCCCGGCACGAAGCTGTTGGGCAGCCCGTCCTTTTCCATCGCGAAGGCGACGTCGCGCGTAAGCGACGTGTCACTGATCTGTCCCAGCACGCCCATGTCGATGAAATGGTCTTCGCCCAGCCGCTCCGCCCAGTGCGGAAAGCGGCTCCGGATCTGGTCGAGGACGACAAGCCTTTGATCCAGCTCGATTCGGTGCCTCTGGCGGTAGTCGAAAGCGACCGTCTCGACATGCGCGAATCGCTCTAGCGCCCAGGCCAGACACGTGGTGGAGTCCTGTCCACCGGAGAAGAGGACGAGGGCAGATCGGGCATCGTTCATGAGGGGCTTTATCGCCCGCAACCTCCCTCCGCGCTACAGTGTTGGCGTTCAACAGACCCATCGACCACAGAAGGAGGAACCCATGTTCGTCTCCGATATCCTGTCGCGTAAGGGCGGTCTCGTTCACACGGTCACACCGGGCACCTCGGTCGGCCAGATTTCCCAGCAGCTCAGCACGCGTCACATCGGCTCGGTGCTGATCCTCGATTCCGACGATTCGATTGCCGGCATCGTTTCCGAACGCGACCTCGTGCACGCCTTCGCCAGGCACGGCGCCGCCGCCCTGAATTTCGAGGCGCGCGCCATCATGACCCGCGATGTCGTGACCTGCGATCCGGACGATTCGATCGAGCATGTCATGCAGGTCATGACGCGTGGTCGCTTCCGTCACCTGCCGGTCGTGCGTCACGGCGAACTGCTGGGCCTCGTCTCCATCGGCGACGTCGTGAAGGCGCGTCTCGAGGAAGCCCAACACGAAACCGAGGCGCTGCGGGCCTACATCGTCGCCGGCTGACGGCAACGCTTAAGTTCGCAACCGATCTCCGCTAGGGTCCCGGCCGGACCCTGGGCGGAGAAGGCATGTCATTACCCCTGCAAGGCAAGGTCGCGCTGGTGACGGGCGCGGGCAAGAACATCGGTCGCACGATCGCGCTGACCCTGGCGCGCGACGGTGCGGCCATCGTGGTCAACGGGCGCTCCGACAAGGCGGCGGTAGATGCCGTCGTGGGCGAGATCGAGGCCGCCGGGGGCCGCGCGATGGCCGCGATGGGCGATGTCTCCGATCCGTCAGTGCCGCCACGTCTCGCGGCCGAGGCTGCCGCCAGGTTCGGCGGCGTCGACATTCTCGTCAGCAACGCAGGCCTGCGTCGCCAGACCTCTTTCCTCGACATGTCGTTCGACGAGTGGCGCGAGATCATGTCGGTCGCGCTCGACGGCGCCTTCCTGCTGGGCAAGGCGATCGTGCCCCAGATGGTGGCGCGCGGCGGCGGCGCCTTCGTGGCGCTGTCCGGCATTTCCACCCATGTCGGCACGCCTAACCGCTGTCACGTGTCGGCCTCGAAGTCGGGTCTCGAAGGGCTGATGCGGGCGCTGGCGGTCGAGCTGGCGCCGCACAGGATCACCTGCAACGCGCTGGCGCCCGGCGCGATCGACACGACGCGCGGCGCGGCGGCAGGCGCGCGTCCGGCGGTGAACCGTCCGATTCCGCTGAAGCGCTTCGGCACGGTCGAGGAGATCGCCGCCATGGTGCGGCTGCTGGTCGGGCCGGAAGGCACCTTCATCACCGGCCAGACGATCCACGTGAACGGCGGCGAGTTCCTGACATGAGGAATCTGATCACCGACGTGGCCGGCGTGCTGGTCGGCAACGCTCAGGACATGCGCGCCGCCACGGGCGCCACGGTCGCGATCTTCGAGCAGGGGGCCGTCGCCAGCATCTCGACCCTGGGCGGCGCGCCGGGCGACCGCATGGGCACGTCGCTCGAGCCCGAGATGGTGGGCGAGATGATCGACGCGGTCGTGCTGTCGGGCGGTTCGGTCTACGGGCTCGACGCGGCGGGCGGCGCCTCGGCCGTGCTCTGCCAGCGCGGACAGGGCCGGACCTTCGGCGGCCTCGCCATTCCGGTGGCGGTGCAGGCCATCCTGTTCGACCTGGTCAATGGCGGCGAGAAGGACTGGATGCGCGAGCCGGTGAAGCACGAGCCACCCTACTGGGCTCTCGGCCGTGACGCCGCGCTTGTGGCGGCGCATGATTTTGCGCTCGGCACGGCGGGCGCCGGCGTCGGCGCCACCACGGCGGGACTGAAGGGCGGGCTGGGATCGACCAGCGCCCGGACCAGCCAGGGTTTCACCGTCGGCGCCCTGGTGGCGGTCAATGCGGTGGGCTCGGCCACGATCGGCAGTGGTCCGCATTTCTGGGCGGGCGCCTACGAGCAGGGAAACGAGTTCGGCGGCCTCGGCTGGCCGGCCCGGCTACCCGAGGATGCGCTCAAGCTGCGCTTCAAGGGACAGCCCTTGCCGGCCACGGCGACCACCATCGCCCTGGTCGCCACGGATGCGACGCTCACCAAGGCGGAGTGCAAGCGGCTCGCCATCATGGCCAACGACGGCCTGTCGAAGTCGCTGCGCCCCGTGCATGCGCCGAACGACGGCGACACGGTGTTTGCCGCCGCGACCGGCAAGGCGGGCCGCGGCGGCAATCCGCCGGTCCTGACGGAACTCGGCACCGTGGCGGCCGATTGTCTGGCGCGGGCCGTGGCGCGCGGCGTCTACGAGGCGACGGCGTTGCCCTTCCCGAATGCCATGCCCGACTGGAAGACGAAGTTTGGAGGCGGTCGGCCATGAGCTACCTGGTCGTTTTCGTGGGCGCCGGCATCGGCGGCGCCGCCCGACACGGGATGAACATCTGGGTCGCGCGCCTGCTGGGCTCGCATTTCCCCTGGCACACGCTGGTGATCAACATCCTGGGCTCGATCGTGATGGGCCTGATCACCGGCTGGTTCGCCGAACGGATCGGTGCGGCCGGCCACCTGCGCCTGTTCCTGGCGACGGGCGTGATGGGCGGCTTCACGACCTTCTCCGCCTTCTCGCTCGACGCGGTGCTCCTGTGGGAGCGGCATGAGTATCTGATGGCCGCGCTCTATGTCGGCGGCTCGGTCGCCGGCGCCATCGCGGGCCTTGCGGCGGCGCTCTGGATCATGGGCAAGGCGCTGGCGTGAGCCAGCCGCAGGTTTTCGACGTCGTCGTCCTGGGCGGCGGCGCCGCGGGGCTGATGTGTGCGATGCGGGCGGGCCAGCGTGGCCGCAAGGTCCTGCTGCTCGACCATGCCGAGAAGGTCGGCAAGAAGATCCTGATCTCGGGCGGCGGGCGCTGCAACTTCACCAATCGCGAGGCACGACCCGAGGCGTTCCTCTCGGCCAATCCGCATTTCTGCAAGTCGGCGCTGGCGCGCTACACGCAGCACGACTTCATCGATCTTGTGAACAAGCATCGTATCGCCTGGCACGAGAAGACGCTGGGCCAGCTCTTCTGCGACGGCTCAGCCCGTCAGATCGTGGCGATGCTGCTCGACGAATGCGCCGCTGTGGGCGTCGATGTGCGGGTGGCACACAAGGTGACGCGCGTGGAGAAGTCGGACCGCTTCACGGTGGCGACAGACCACGGCGATTTTTCAGCGTCCTCCATCGTGCTGGCGACGGGCGGCTTGTCGATCCCAAAGATGGGTGCGACCGGCTTCGCGCACGAGGTGGCACGCCACTTCAAGCTGCGCGTCACCGACACGCGGCCGGCGCTGGTGCCGCTCACCTTGACCGTGCCGGAGATCAGCGGCGTGTCGCTCGAGGTCGAGGCGCGCTGTGGCCGTGCGCGCTTTCGCGAGGCGTTGTTGTACACCCATCGCGGGCTGTCGGGCCCCGCGATCCTGCAGGTCTCGTCCTACTGGAAGCCCGGGCAGGAGATCGTCGTCGATCTCCTGCCCGATCTCGACGCCGCGGGCTTTCTCAAGGAACGCAAGCGTACTCGGCCCAAGGCCGAGCTGCGGACGGTGCTGGCGGAAGTGCTGCCGCAACGCCTGGCGCAGAGTCTGGCGCCGGAGGGCCTCATGGCCAACCAGCGCGACCGCGATCTCGAGGCGCTGGCGACGCGCCTGAAGGCGTGGACCTTCGTGCCGACCGGCACCGAGGGTTACGCCAAGGCCGAGGTCACCCTGGGCGGCATCGACACCGACGGGCTGTCGTCAAAGACGATGGAGGCGAAGAAGGTCCCGGGCCTGTTCGCGATCGGCGAGGCGGTCGACGTGACCGGCTGGCTGGGCGGCTACAATTTCCAGTGGGCCTGGTCGTCGGGCTGGGTGGCCGGCGAGGCGGCGTAGGCAGGCGTGTTGACAGGGTCCCCTCGTCGGGCCAACTGAGCCAGCGACTTGGCGACATGGCCAGGTGCCGGTTGGAAGGATGGAACGATGGCGACAGGTTATGCTGACTTGTACATGGCCAAGCTGACGACCGCCGCCAAGGCAGTTGCGGGCGTTCCCGATGGGGCGACAGTTTCCCTCGGCATGGCGATCGGCCAACCGCCGGCCTTGTTGGCGGCGCTTGCCGACCGGCTGCGATCCAACGACCTCAAGCAGATTCGGCTCTATTACAAGATTGCCATGGAGCCTTTGGCCAAGTCGCTGCTGGCCGAGGATGTCATCGAGAAGGTCGACGCCCACAGCTTCTTCATCGGCGGCCCCGACCACGAGATCATCAAGCGGCAGCTCAAGACCGGGAAGAAGCTCCTGAGCTTCGTTCCCGTCAACTTCAGCCAGATCCCCCGCCTGTTCGAGGAAATCATCGCGCTCGACACCTTCATCGTGACCGTCTCGCCAATGGACGGCGGTGGCTTCTTCTCGCTGGGCACGAACAACGATTTCGCCTCGACCGCCGCACGGCGATGCAAGCGTCTGATCGTCGAGGTCAATCGCAACATGCCGCGGGTTTTCGGACAGTCGCAGATTCACGTGAGCGAAGTGGCTGCGATCGTCGAGAACCACGTCCCGCTGATCGAGGCGGGTGTCGCCGAGCCCTCGCCCGAGGGACGTGCCATCGGCGCCCTGGTGGCGCCCATGGTGCCGAATGGCGCCACGATCCAGCTCGGCATCGGCAAGATCCCCTCCGGTGTTGCCATGGCCCTGGAGAAGCATGCGGACCTCGGCATCCACACCGAGCTGTTCTCGCCGGCCATGGCGGACCTGGTCCGGAAGGGCGTCATCACCGGCGCGCGCAAGACGCTCCACCCCGGCAAGCACGTCTTCACCGTGGCCTTCGGCACGACCGATTCCTACGCCTTCATGAACGACAACAGCGCCTTCGAGAGCTACGCATCGTCCTACGTGAATGACATCCGGGTCATCGCGCAGCATGACGACTTCATCTCGGTCAATACGGCGATCGAGATCGACCTCTACGGGCAGGTCAACGCCGAGTTCATCGGCGAGCACGAGTACAGCGGGTCGGGTGGCCAGTTCGATTTCGTGAACGGCGCTTCGCTCGCGAAGCGCGGCAAGTCGATCATCGCGATCCAGTCGACGGCCCGTAAGGGAACGGTCTCCAGCATCGTGCCGAAGGTCGCGATGGTGACCGACCTCCGAATGGACGTCGAATGGGTGGTCACCGAACATGGTGCGGTGAACTTGCGGGGCAAGTCGACCAAGGAACGCGCCCTCGCGCTGATCGGAATCGCCCATCCGGCCTTTCGCGACGAGCTGATGTCGGCGGCCCGCAAAGTCACGTTGATCTGAGGATCGATCGCATGCCACTGATCCGGACTTCGCTTGCCGACAAGATCGGCACCATCGCGTTCGACCATGACGACAAGCGCAACGCCCTCGGCGCCGACCTGATCGCCGAGGTGATTGCTGCCCTGGATTCCTTCAAGGCCGATGGCGCACGCGTGGTCGTGCTGCGCAGCGCGTCCGGTGGCAAGGTCTGGTCGGCTGGTCACGATGTCGGCGAGCTGCCGAGGGCGGACGTCGACCCGCTGCCCTATAGCGATCCGCTCGAACAGTTGCTGCGGGCGGTCAAGGCGTTTCCGGCGCCGGTGATCGCCATGGTCCACGGTTCGGCATGGGGCGGTGCCTGCGACCTGGTCATGGCCTGCGACCTCGTGATGGGCGACGAGACCTGCGCCTTCGCGATCACGCCCGCGAAGCTCGGATTGCCGTACAATGTGGCCGGCATTCTCAACTTCATGAGTCGCCTGCCGCTCACCGTGGTGAAGGAGATGTTCTTTTCGGCGAATCTCATTTCGGCCGAACGGGCGGAGCGCGTCGGTATCGTCAATCAAGTCGTGCCGGCGGCGTCGCTCGAGGCGGAAACCTACGCGATGGCGAGGACGATCGCGTCGCGGTCCTCCAAGGCGATTGCCGCCTCAAAGGAAGCCATCCGCGTGCTGAGCGAATCGGTGCCGATCAACCCTGCGACCTATGAGTATCTCCATGGCTTGCGCCGGGATGTCTACTTCGGTCCCGACTACCATGAGGGCACGGCGGCGTTCCTGGAGAAACGTGCGCCCAAGTTCTGAGCCGGTGCTGGTCCGGCCAGGAGATGGTCATCTTCGCGTGAGCGCGGTCGATCGGATGGATGGCCGCGAGACCGTCTGACCGTGGCGGTCAGTGACCGAGATAGCTCTTTCTCAAATCGGGATCGCGCGCGAGGTCGGCGGCGCTGCCTGATAGGGCGATGCGGCCGTTCT
>CAIYWM010000204.1 GCA_903929895.1 uncultured Alphaproteobacteria bacterium | reverse complement strand
GCGTGCCGTCGCGCAGCGCCTTCAGCGTGTCGTACACGGCCTTCACTGCCGCCGCGAAGGGCTGGTGGCCCTGCAGTGCGATGCGGACGCGGCGCGCACCCAGATAGGCGAGATCGGTGAGGTCGCCCGACACGCCGCCCAGAATGATCGGCAGCGTGGTCGCTTCTGAGATCGCGTCGAGTTCGGCTCGGGTGCGGACGCCGACGAAGAACAGCGCGTCGACGCCGGCCGCCTCGTAGGCCTTGCCGCGCGCGATCGCATCCTCGAGCCCGGTGATGGTGATCGCGCTGGTCCGGCCGGCGATGCAAAGGGCAGGGTCCTGCCGCCCGCCGAGCGCGGCCTTCATCTTGGCAACGCCTTCGTCGATCGAGATCAGGCGCGGCGCGGTGGTGCCATACGGCGTCGGCAGATCGGTATCCTCGAGGCTGAGCCCACAGACGCCCGCGGTCTCGAGTTCCTCGACGGTGCGGCGGGCGTTCAGCGCATTGCCGTAGCCATGGTCGGCATCGACCATGAGCGGCAGGCCGCCCGCCCGATTGATGCGGTAGGCCTGGCCCGCGAACTCGCTCAGGGTCAGCACGATCAGGTCCGGCGCGCCGAGCACGGTCATGGAGGCGACGGAGCCGGCGAACATGCCGATCTCGAAACCCAGATCCTCGGCGATGCGGGCGGAGATCGGGTCGAACACCGAGCCCGGATGGATGCAGCGCTCGCCCGCGAGCAGCGCCCGGAAACGTGTCCGGCGGTCGGTCCAGTGCATGACGATCTCCCCCAATGTCCCTTCTCTTTAGCAAAGGAGGAGGCTGCCATGCAGCGATGCATTTCGACGGGCAAACAGGACAGGGGGAGATGCCACGTTCGACATTCTCGACCGTCAGACCCTACGGGCCGGCAACCGGAAGAAGACCATCGCACCGCGCCGCCTGGCGCTGATCGTCGGTCGAGCGACTATCTGAAGCGCGACGTACCGCTGCCCGAGATTCCGACGGCCTTTCTCTATCTCGGCTGCTGGTTCCCGGTGGCCGGGGTGGTCTATTATTTCTTCGGGATGGAAACCAAGGGGAAGTCGATCGCAGAGATCGACCGGGAACTGGCTCCTGCCTGATGCAAATGGACTTTCGAGGAGGATGGTCTTGGATACGTTGATCCCGTCCGCCGCCGATCTCGCCGGCGACCCTGCCGTGATCTCCCGGGCCGAAGCCCTGCGGCCGGCTGTCGAGGCCGCTTCCAATCAGATCGAGGAGACGCGCCGGTTGCCGCCGGCGCTGCTCGACAAGCTCCACGAGGCACGGCTGTTCCGCCTTCTGATGCCGAGATCGTCGGACGGGATCGAGACCGATCCCGTGACCTTCTTCCACGTGATCGAGACGATCGCCCGTGGCGACGCCTCGACCGCCTGGTGCCTGAGCCAGGCCGGCGGCTGCGCCATGTCGGCGGCCTATCTCGACCTGCCGGTCGCCCGCGCGATCTTCGGCGACGATCCGCGCGCCGTGCTGGCCTGGGGCCCAGGTCCCAAAGTCAGGGCCGTCGAATGCGAGGGCGGCTACAGGGTGACGGGCGTCTGGGCCTTCGCCTCGGGCGGCCGCCACGCCACCTGGCTGGGCGCCCACTGCCCGATCTTCAAGGCCGACGGCTCGCCGCGCCTGGACGAGACCGGCCGGCAGCAGGAGCGCACCATGCTGGTGCGCACCGGCGACGTTCAATGGACGGACATCTGGAACACGGTCGGCCTGCGCGGCACCGCGAGCGACCAGTTCGCGCTCGACGACTTCTTCGTGCGCGCCGATCATTCGATCACCCGCGACTTCGAGCGCGAATGCCGCGAGCAGGGACCGCTCTACAGGATGGGCGCCGGCACCTGCTACCAGATGGGCTTCGCCGCCGTGGCCTGCGGCATCGCTCGCGGCGCGCTCGACTGCTTCCTCGACGTCGCCCGCAACAAGGTTCCGCGCGGCCTCAAGAGCCCGCTGCGCGACAATGCCGTCGTTCAATCCAACCTCGCCCAGGCCGAGGTCAATCTCCGCGCCGCCCGCGCCTTCGTGCTGCAGTCGATGGCAGGGATCTGGAAGGACCTCGCGGCCGGCAACACGATCACCATCGAGCAGCGCATCACCATCCGCATGGCCGCGACCAACGCCATCCACAAGGCCAAGGACGCCGTCGACTTCGCCTACAATGCGGCGGGCGCCACGGCGATCTTCGAGAACCATCCGCTGGAGCGGCGGTTCCGAGACATCCATACCGTGACCCAGCAACTGCAGGGCCGGCTCTCCCATTTCGAGACCGTGGGCGCCTGGATGATGGGCGCCGACGCCGACCTCACTTTCGTCTGACCCGATCCACGGAGACCGACCATGCCGCTTGGCCCTCTTCAGCACTACACGATCGAACCTTCCGACCTCGAAGCGACCAAGGACTTCTATTGCGATGTCCTGGGTCTCGAGAACGGCGACCGTCCGCCACTCGGCTTCCCGGGCTACTGGCTCTATTCCGGCGGCGTGGCCACCGTGCACCTGCTGGGCGAGCGCAAGCCGCGCGAGGGCATCGTCGTGCGCGGCACCGAGAAGAAGTTCGAGGATACCGGCCGCTTCGATCACATCGCCTTCGCCGCCAGCGACCTGCCCGGCGTGCGCAAGCGCCTGCAGTCGAAGAACGTGAAGTTCCGCGAGCAGATCGTGCCGCGCACTGGCGCCGCGCAGATCTTCCTCTACGACCCCGATGGCGTCGGCGTGGAGCTGAACTTCCCGCCCGAAGAGGTCCAGGCGGAAGCCAGGGCCTAGTGCTTCTCTCCCTCGAGATCGAGAAGGTCGAACCGCTCGCCGACGGCGCCGCGTTCGGCGAGGCGGGCGCTTACGAGCGCGTCATCGCCGTCGCCAGGGGCGAAGTCGATCCGTCTTCGCCCGCCAACAGCGGCATCGCGCTGATCGACAAGGCGCCGCGCAATGCCGCCGGCAAGGTCGAGTACGCGACCAGCGTCTTCATCCTGCGGCCCAGGGAACCTACGCGCGGCAACGGGCGCATCCTTTACGAGGTCAACAATCGCGGCCGCAAGATGCTGTTCGGCAACATCGCCGACGGCCCGCAGGGCGTGAACGATCCGAAGACCTTGGCCGATCTCGGCAACGCCTTCCCGTTGCGGCTGGGCTACACGATCGTCTGGTCGGGCTGGGACCCGGATGCGCCGCGCGCCAACATGGGGCTCGCCCTGACGGCGCCGGTCGCCACCGACAACGGCCAGCCAATCGTGCGGACGGTTCGCGAAGAGTGGGTGTCGGGCACACGCGTCGGCGTGCTGGAGACGTTCAAGCTGTCCCATGAGGCCGCCACGCTCGAACAGCCGCGCGCACGCCTCACCGTGCGCGAGCGCGCCGATGACGAGCCGCGCGAACTGCCCTTGAACCAGTGGTCCTTCGTCAACGCCCGCTCGATCAGGCTGCGCGAGGGCACGCAGGCCAGGCCCGGCTTCCTCTATGAATTTCACTACGAGGCGAAGAATCCCAAGGTCCAGGGCCTGGGCTTCGCGGCGACGCGCGACGTGGTGAGCTGGCTGCGCCACGCGCCCGAGGCGGTGAAGGCCACCGGCCGTCCCATGACGCATGCGCTGGCCATCGGCTTCTCCCAGGCCGGCCGCTACCTGCGCAACCACATCTCCGAAGGCTTCAACCGCGACGAACAGGGCCGCCGCGTGTTCGACGGCATCCACAGCCATATCGCCGGTGTCGGCCGCGTGTTCTTCAACACGCCGTTCGCCCAGCCCGCGCGCACCAACACCCAGCACGAGGATCAC
This sequence comes from uncultured Alphaproteobacteria bacterium, assembly GCA_903929895.1. GTDB lineage: Bacteria > Pseudomonadota > Alphaproteobacteria > Reyranellales > Reyranellaceae > Reyranella. The sequence continues at coordinate 16,130 of CAIYWM010000204.1, read as the reverse complement.
GGCTTCCCGGAGAACGAATTCCCGTTCTCGACAGCGACGCTCGGCGATCCGCTGACGGGCAGGAGCGGCTCGCTGTTCCGCGGCGACGGCAGCGACCCGCTGCTGATCGAGACCAACACCTCGACCGAGTACTGGCAGAAGGGCGCCTCGCTCCTGCACACCGATCCGCTCGGCACCACGGACGTGACGCTGCCCGAGAACTCGCGCGTCTACATGATCGCAGGCACGCAGCATGGCGGCCGCGCCGGCGCCACGACCGATCCCGGTCCGAACCTCAATCCGCGCAACCCGCACAATCCGATGCCGGCGGTCCGCGCCCTGCTGGTCGCGCTCGACGAATGGGTCGTGTCAGGCACCGCGCCACCGCCCAGCCGCGTGCCGACGTTCGCTGCTGGTACGCTGGTCGAGGCCGACAAGACCGGCTTTCCCGCCGTGCCGGGCGCCGCGATCGTGCGCACCACCAACGCCGTGGCGCCGCCCGGCGACTGGGTGAAGCCCGCGGCTCCGGAAAAGACCTATCGAACCCTGGTGAGCAAGGTCGACGCCGACGGCAACGAGGTCGCGGGCATCCGCCTGCCCGACATCGCCGTGCCGCTCGCCACCTACACCGGCTGGAACGAGTACAAGCCGCCCTACCCCGCCGGCGAGATCGCCGATCGCGACGGAAGCTGCCTGCCGCTGCCGGTCGACAGGGCCGCTCGCGAAGCCTCGGGAGATCCGCGGCTCTCGATCGCCGAACGCTACAGAAGCGGCCCCGACTACGTGGCCAAGGTCCAGGCGGTCGTCACGCAACTGATGGCCGACCGGCTGTTGCTGGCCGAGGACGCCGAACGCTATCTCGACCGCGCGCGCAAAGAACCGCGCGTCGCACCTTAACAATCAGCCTCGAGGGAGATCAGGATGGGCAAGAGAATCGCAGTGGTCGGCGTGGGAGCCTTGGGCGGCTATGTCGGCGGATACCTCGCGCATGCCGGCCATGACGTCACCCTGATCGACTTCTGGCCGGAGAACATCGAGATCATCCGCAAGCGCGGACTTGAACTCGACGGCGTTACGCCGGAAGAGAAGTTCACGGTCACCAAGGCCAAGACCATGCATCTCACCGAGATGCAGGACCTGTCGCGCCAGAAGCCGATCGACATCGCCTTCGTGTCGATGAAGTCCTACGACACCGAATGGGCGACGGCGCTGATCAAGCAGTATCTGGCGCCGGACGGCTACGTCGTGTCGCTGCAGAACTGCCTGAACGAGGAACGGATCGCGGGGGTCGTCGGCTGGGGCAAGACCGTCGGCATGGTCGCCTCGCTGATCTCGGTCGACATGTACGAAGCCGGCAAGATCCGCCGCACCGTTTCCAAGGGCGGCGACAAGCACACCGTCTTTCGCGTCGGCGAGGTCCATGGCCGCATCACCAAGCGGGTCGAGGAACTGCGCGAGATGGTCGGCATGATCGACAGCGCCAAGACCACGACCAACCTGTGGGGCGAGCGCTGGTCGAAGCTCTGCCAGAACGGCATGAAGAACGGCGTCTCGGCGGCCACCGGCATGACCGGTACCGACTGCGATCGCAACGACGCGGTGCGGCGCTTCTCCATCAAGCTGGGTGGCGAGGCCGTGCGGGTGGGCCAGGCGCTGGGCTATCACATCGAGAAGATCGGCAAGTTCGAGCCGGAGTTGCTGGCCCGCGCGTCGGAGGACGACAAGGCGGCGCTCGACGAGGTCGAGGCGATCCTGCGGCCCGGCTCCAACACCAACCCCAACCCGCGCGCCGACATCCAGCGCCCCTCGATGGCGCAGGACATCCTCAAGGGCCGCCGCACCGAGATCGAGTTCATGAACGGCTACATCGCCGAGCGCGGCGACTTCATCGGCGTCAAGGCGCCGACGCACGCCAAGCTCACCGAGATCGTGAAGAAGGTGGAGCGCAAGGAGCTGAAGCCCTCCGCCGCCCTGCTCGGAGGATAATTTTTCTTCTTCCGGCGGAGCAGGCAGCATGTCCTGCTCCGTCGCGCAGCCTATTTTGACAATCTGCTCTGTGTAATTGCCGGAACCTCGCGGCCATATATCCCTCTCGCACGGCGAGATTCGGCCCAAATTCTGCATGGCGCCTCCCGTGCCCAAAAGGCTCGAGGGGGTTGTCGTGATTCAGGTGAAGTACCAGCGGTTTCTGGCCGGCGCGTTTGCGTCGCTCGCATCCATCGCCGTCCTGGCGGGAAGCGCCACGGCGCAGACGGCGGTCACCAAGGGCGGGACGCTGATCTATCTCGAGCAGCAGCCCCACACCAACCTCTATCCGCCGGCCGGGGGCTTCTATCCCAATGGCGGCGTGCTCAACCAGATCACCGACAAGCTCACCTACCAGAATCCCAAGACGCTCGAGATCGAGCCGTGGATCGCCGAGAGCTGGACGGTCAACGCCGATGCCACCGAATACACCTTCAAGATCCGGCCGGGCGTCACCTTCTCCGACGGCACGCCGCTCGACGCCGCCGCCGTGGCCAAGAACTTCGACACCTACGGGCTCGGCAACAAGGCGCTGAAGCAGCCCGTCTCCGAGGTGATCACCAACTACAAGGGCAGCGAGGTCATCGATCCGCTGACCGTGAAGTTCTTCTTCACCAAGCCGTCGGTCGGCTTCCTGCAGGGCACCTCGGTGATCGGCTCGGGCCTGGTGTCGCTGAAGACGCTGGCCCTGCCGTTCGACGCACTGGGCGACGCTACCAAGATCATCGGCTCCGGCCCGTTCGTGGTGAAGAGCGAGGTGCTCGGCCGCGAGCTCGTGATGGAGGCGCGCAAGGACTACAAGTGGGGTCCGGCCAAGCTCGCCCACCAGGGCCGCGCCAACCTCGACGGCATCAAGTATGTCGTGACGCCCGAGGACAGCGTGCGCATCGGCGCGCTGCTGGCTGGCCAGGCCAACGTCATCCGCCAGGTCCAGGCCTATGACGAGAAGCAGGTCCAGTCGAAAGGCTACATCATCTATGCCGCCTCGACGCGCGGCGTGAACAACACGGTCGTGTTCCGGCCCGACAATCCCCTGGTCTCCGACATCCGCGTGCGCAAGGCGCTGATGCACGCAACCAACGCCAAGGAGATCGTGGCGACGCTGTTCTCGGCCAACTATCCGCAGGCGAAGTCGATCATCGCCTCGACCGCCCAGGGCTATGTCGACCAGTCGGCCAAGCTCGCCTACGACCCGGCGCTGGCCGCCAAGCTGCTCGATGAAGCCGGCTGGACGATCGGCCCGAAGGGCCTGCGCCAGAAGGATGGCAAGGAGCTGGTGCTCCAGGCCTACGAATCGCCGCCGCAGCCGCAGAACAAGGAGACGCTGCAGCTCGTCGCCCAGCAATGGGGCAAGGTCGGCGTGAAGCTGAACGTGCTGGCGGGCGATGCCGGCAGCCGCGTTGCCGACAGTCTCGATCCGATGAAGACGCCCGTCGCGCCGGCCATGGTCGGCCGCGCCGATCCCGACGTGATCCGCAGCCAATACTATCCGACGACACGCAACGCGCTGCTGCAGAAGGGCGGCGTCAGCAACAAGGTGCAGAGCTTCGTCGACGAGAAGCTGAACGCTCTTCTCGAGGAGATCGCCGCCGCCACCGATCCCGTGAAGCGCCTGGCGCTGGTGGGCGAGGTGCAGGCCTATGTGATCGACCAGGGCTATGTGATCCCGATCTTCGAGGAGCCGCAGGCCTTCGCGGCGTCGCCGAAGGTCAAGGACTTCACCTTCGAGGCGGTCGGTCGTCCGAGCTTCTACGCCACCTGGATCGCCAAGTAGGCGCAGGACAGGTCATGGCGCGCTACCTTCTGGGGCGGGTCGGCCAGGCTCTGGCCGTGCTGGCGCTCACCTTCACGGCCGCCTTCCTGCTGCTGCAGGTGCTGCCGGGCGACGCGATCATGATCAAGTTCATGAGCCCCGACATGGGCCTCACGGCCGACCAGATCGCCGAGATCCGCGCCTCCTACGGCGCGGACCGCCCGCTGTGGGAGCGCTATTTCACGACCGTCGGCAACTTCCTCACAGGCAATTTCGGCATCTCGATCCAGGCGGGCGTGCCGGTGAGCCAGCAGCTCGCAACCAACCTGCCGCCCACCCTGCTGCTGGCATCGCTGGCCTTCGTCGCGGCGCTGATCCTCACGATCATCCTGGCCACCGTCTCCAACATGGTGGGCATGGAGTGGCTGCGCGCCGGGCTGCAGTCGTTGCCGTCGCTGTTCATCTCCGTGCCGGTGTTCTGGCTCGGCATCATGCTGATCCAGATCTTCTCGTTTCAGCTCGGCCTGGTCTCGGTCATCAGCCCCGGGCCGGTCGAGCGGCTGGTCCTGCCGGTTCTCACGCTCGCCATCCCGATCTCCGCACCGCTGGCCCAGATCCTGATGCGCAACATCGACCAGGTGCTGGCACAGCCCTTCGTCGCGGTGGCCCGCGCCAAGGGCGCCTCGCGCAACTGGGTCCTGTGGCGGCACGTGGCACGCAACGCCATCATGCCGACGCTCACCATTGCCGGCGTCCTGTTCGGCGAGCTGCTGGCCGGCGCGGTCGTCACCGAGGCGGTGTTTGGCCTGAGCGGCCTGGGCGGGCTCACCTACCAGGCCGTGGGCAACCACGACACGGCGGTGCTGCAGGCCATCGTCGTGATCTCCGCCCTGGCCTTCGTCACCATCAACCTGATCGTCGACCTGCTCTATCCCGTGCTCGATCCCCGGCTCGGCACGCGGACGGGAGCGCCGGCATGACCGCGGAAACCGCAAGCGGCGCCAGCGCCGACCTCCAGCCCGGCTGGCTGACGCGCCTGAAGCGCGTGCCGATGACGCTCCTCCTCGCCTGGACCATCGTGTTCATCGTCCTCGCCTGGGCCGCGCTGCCGTCGCTCTTCACCGGCTACAGCGGCACCGAGGGTGTACCGGGTGAGCAGCTGCGCCCGCCCAGCGCCGAGCATGTGCTGGGCACCGACGGGCTGGGCCGCGACGTCTACGCCCGCATCGTCTATGGCGCGCGGCACTCGCTGTCCGGCGCCTTCGTCGCCGTCACCGTGGGATTGATACTGGGCACGTTGCTCGGCCTGATCGCCGGCGCGCGCGGTGGCTGGATCGATGTCGTGATCATGCGTGTGGTCGATTCGATGCTGGCCGTGCCATCGCTGCTGATGTCGCTCAGCATCATCGTGCTGCTGGGCTTCGGCACCATCAATGTCGCCATCGCCGTCGGCGCGGTAGCGATCGCCCGCTTCGCCCGGCTGGCGCGCTCCGAGGTCATGCGGGTGCGGCGCAGCGAATATGTCGAGGCCGCGTTCGGCAGCGGCGGCACCTTCTGGGCCGTGCTCTACCGCCACATCCTGCCCAATTCGCTCACGTCGGTGATCGCGCTGGCGGCGCTGCAGTTCGGCTCGGCCATCCTCGCCATCTCGACGCTCGGCTTCCTGGGCTACGGCGCACCGCCGCCGACGCCGGAATGGGGGCTGCTGATCGCGGAAGGCCGCAACTACCTGTCGCGCGCCTGGTGGCTCACCGCGGCGCCCGGCCTCGTCGTCGTGCTGGTCGTTCTGTCCGCCGACCGCATCAGCAAGGCGCTGGGCAGGACCGCACCATGACCGTCACCCCCCTCCTCCAGGTCGACGATCTGGCGATTGCCTACAAGACGGGCGAGCGCGAGCAGCGGGTCGTGCACGGCGTCTCCTTCAGCGTGGCGCCAGGTGAAGTCGTGGCGCTGGTGGGCGAGTCCGGCTCCGGCAAGACCACGACGGCACAGGCGACACTCGGCCTGCTGGCCGGCAACGGCCGGGTCGAGAGCGGCACCATCCGACTCAACGGCACCGACATCACGCACTGGTCGCAGAAGCGGCTCGACTCCATTCGCGGCGCCGTCGTCAGCCTGATCCCGCAGGATCCCGGCAGCTCGCTCAATCCGGTGCGCACCATCGGCTCGCAGCTCGCCGAGGTCCTGCAGATCCACAGGCGCGGCGACCGCAAGGTGATCCACGCGCGGGTGATCGAGCTGCTGGAGCGGGTCGGCCTGACGCCGGCCGAGATGCGAGCACGTCAGTATCCGCACGAACTCTCGGGCGGCATGAAGCAGCGCGTGCTGATCGCCATCGCCGTCGCCCTCAATCCGGCGCTGATCGTGGCCGACGAACCAACCAGCGCGCTCGATGTCACGGTGCAACGGCGCATCCTCGACCTGATCGACGAGCTGCGCCGCGAGAGCGGCACGGCGGTCCTGCTGGTGACGCACGATCTCGGGGTCGCCGCCGACCGGGCCGATCGCCTCGTCGTGCTGCAGAACGGCCGGATCCAGGAACAGGGGCCCGTGAAGGACATGCTGGCAGCGCCGCGCAGCGCCTATACGCGCCGCCTGCTGGCCGATGCACCGTCGCTCGGCAAACCGCGCCCGGCACGGCCCGGGATCGAGAGCCAGGACTTCGCCATCGAGGTGACCGGCCTCACGCACGATTTCCCGGTGAGCGGCGGCGAGACCCGGTCGTTCCGCGCGGTCGACGACCTGTCCTTCAAGGTCCGGCGCGGCACCACCCACGCGATCGTGGGTGAATCGGGTTCGGGCAAGACGACGGCCATCCGCAGCGTCGTCGGCTTCATCAAGCCGACGGCCGGGCGCATCCTGGTCGACGGCGTCGATCTCACGACCCTGAAGGGAGAGAAGCTGCGGCAGTTCCGCAAGCACATCCAGCTCGTCTACCAGAACCCCTTCGGCTCGCTCGATCCGCGGCAGACCATCGCCCGCATCGTCGAGGAGCCCCTGCTCAATTTCGAGCCGATCCCCGCCGCCGATCGCGCGCGCAAGGTGCGCGACATGCTGGCCCGCGTCGGCCTCTCCGAGAGTTTCCTCGAACGCCAGCCGCGCGCCCTGTCGGGCGGCCAGCGGCAGCGGGTTGCCATCGCCCGGGCCCTCGTTCTCGACCCGCGCGTGCTGGTGCTCGACGAGGCGGTCTCCGCCCTCGACGTCACGGTGCAGGCGCAGATCCTGTCGCTGCTCGACGAGCTGCAGAAGACGCTGGGCCTCACCTATCTGTTCGTCTCGCATGACCTGGCCGTCGTCCGGCAGATTTCCGACACGGTCTCGGTCATGCACAAGGGGCGGCAGGTGGATGGCGGTCCGATCGAGACCGTCTTCGGCCAGCCCGACAGCGCCTATACGCGCGAGCTGATCGACGCCATCCCCGGCCGCGGCCTGCCGGTGCTTGCCGTTCCACCCGAACTTCCCGCAAGGTTGAGCCCATGACCACGTTTCCCATCAAGCGCCTTGGCTTCTTCACCCGCCTGCTCGACCAGGTGGACGCGGCCGAACGCTACCGGCTGGCAACCCAGCAGATCGTGCAGGCCGAGAAGTGCGGCTTCGATTCGGCCTGGATCGCCCAGCACCATTTCCACGAAGGCGAAGGCGGCCTGCCCGCCCCGTTCGTGTTCCTGGCGCACGCCGCGGCCCACACGTCGCGCATCCGGCTCGGCACCGGCATCGTCACCCTGCCGCTGGAATTGCCGATCCGCGTCGCCGAGGATGCCGCCGTCACCGACCTGATGAGCGGCGGCCGCCTCGAAGTCGGCGTCGGACCGGGCGGCAACCTGACGGCCTTCACCGCCTTCGGCCTCGAAAGCGACCAGCGGCACACCCTGTTCGACAACAATCTCGCCCTGCTCAAGACCGCATGGTCGGGAGGCACGCTGTCCGGCGGCGACAAGCTCTATCCGTCGAGCCCGACCCTGGTGGACCGCATCTGGCAGGCGACCTTCACCGTGTCGGGCGCACGCCGCGCCGGCCTGGCGGGCGACGGGCTGATGCTCTCGCGCACCCAGCCCCGTTCTCCCGAGGCGCCGCAAGCGTCGCTCGCCGATATCCAGAACCCGATGCTCGACGCCTATCTGGAGGCGCTGCCCAAGGGCGTCGAACCGCGCATCCTAGCCTCGCGCACCATCTTCGTGGCCGACGACCACAACGAGGCGATGCGGCTGGCCGAGATCGGCCTGTCGCGCATGCGCCACCGGCTGGCGGCCACCGGCAACTTCGCTTCGGGCAGCCTGGTCGGGGACCTGATCAGGGCCATGGACGTTCATATCGGCACACCCGACGAGGTGATCGCCTCGTTGCAGGCCGATTCGACCCTGCAGCGTTCGACCGATCTCACGATGCAGGTTCACTCGATCGATCCGCCGCACCCGTATATCCTGCGGTCGATCGAGCTGTTCGCCGGCAAGGTCGCGCCCGCATTGGGCTGGGCGCCGGAAGTCAAAGCGGGGACGAGACAAGTCGCATGACAGACGTGATCGACAGCCTGGTGGGTATCGCACCGGGCTCCAAACTGGACGCGATCCGCGCCCAGCGCACCGAGGCGCGCAAGCACGCGCAGGCGAGCTACACCTCGCTCTTCGAGCCTAAGGACCTGGGCGGCGTCAGCGCCGACGAGCGCCATGCCATCGCGTCCTTCGTCGCGGGCCTGCACGGCGAGCCGAAGACGGATGCCTTCTATGCCGCCAAGCTGCCTGCGGCTCTGCGCACCGCCATCGCGACCGAAGTCGCAGCCGCCACGACCAAGGGTCCCTATGGCCACTTTCCGAAAGGACCGCTTTCGGTCGAGGACGCGCCGGGACCGACCTGGAAGGTGAGCGATGCCGGGCGTGCAAACCTGGGACCGCGTCTCGCCGCCGCGTTCGAGCACACGCACATGCTGGTGTTCCATCCCCGCGATGCGTCGGCGGCGTCGCTGCAGTCGCTGCTCGATGCCGGCTGGTCGACCAACGACATCGTGACGGTCTCCCAGCTCGTCTCCTTCCTGTCCTACCAGATCCGGGTCGTGTCCGGCCTGGGCGTCCTCGCGAGCACCCTATGAGCACCGACAAGACCCTGACGCCGCCGCCGCACACCGAGCCAGTGGTCTTCACGCGCGACATGCTCGACTGGCTGCCGTGGCTCGAGCCGATGGCCGAAGCCGACATGACCGAGCACCACATCAAGAGCCTGGTCGACGCGGCGCGCGTGAAGTCGCCGTACTTCCGGCTGCTGGCGCGCGATCCCGACGTGCTGGAGGCCCGCACGCGGACCGACAAGGACATCTTCTACAATCCCGAGGCGGGGCTGCCGCGCGCCGAGCGCGAGCTGGCGGCGGCGGCGACGTCCCGCCTGAACGGCTGCATCTACTGCGCCTCCGTTCATGCCCGCTTCGCCGCGACCTATTCGAAGAGGGTCGACGACGTGCAGCGCCTGCTCGACGAAGGCGTGGAGGCCAAACTCGACGAGCGCTGGGAGGCGATCGTCGACGCGTCGGTGGCGCTGACCGCCCTGCCGCTGACCTTCGGCAAGGACCATGTCGAGCGCCTGCGCAAGGTCGGCCTCGACGATGCCGCCATCGCCGACCTGATCGGCGCGGCCTCGTTCTTCAACTGGGCCAACCGCCTGATGCTGTCGCTCGGCGTGCCGGCGACGCAACCGAAGTAGCTTCTCGCGCCTGCCCAAAAGAAAACGCCCGGCGGATCGCTCCGCCGGGCGTTTCGATGTCAGGCCGCCCTCAGTAGGGCAGGCCGTAATAGCCCGGGTTGCCCCAAACGCCCCAATCCATGTCGTTGTCGACGGCATTGTCCATGCCGGTCGGGCTGTAGGGATCGTCCTGGAAGTTGGCGCGCATCGCGGTGGTCATCATCTGCTTCGACGCCTCCTTGATGTAGGCGTTGTAATTGTCCTGCGTGCCCATGTAGAGGCAGCCGCACATCGTCGGGTCGGCGTACACCCACACCGGCTTGCCGTTCCAGGTCTTCCGCACGAGCTGGTGCGGCGGCAGCTTCTTGAACGACTCGGCCTGGCCGGGCGTCTTGAGCGAGACGACCTTGAAGCCCGAGTCCTGCAGCATATCGCGCTTCGACTCGGTCTTGGGAGTGTAGCCGTGACAGGCCGACAACAGGCCGCCGATCGCCAGGATGGCGAGAATGGACCTCACAGGCTTCATCACATTCCCCACTGTTACCGTCAGGCCGCGGCCTTGAGGCCCGCCTTTGCATCCTCTTTGATCATGTCCGCGCCCTTCTCGGCAACCATGATCGTGGGCGCATTGGTGTTGCCCGAGGGAACCGTCGGCATGATCGAGGCGTCGATCACCCGCAGCCCCGCGATCCCGTGGACCCGCAGCCGGTCGTCGACCACGGCCATCGGATCCGAGCCCATCTTGCAGGTCCCGACCACGTGATAGGTCGTCTGGCCGTTGCCGCGAGCGAAGCTCAGCCACTCGTCATAGGACTGAACCTTGTCACCGGGATTGTTCTCGAAGGCGATGTACTTCGACATCGACGGATGCGAGACGATCTTGCGCGCGATCTGCATGCCGGCGACCGTGGCGTCGCGGTCGATCTGGGCCGACAGGAAGTTCGGCCGGATGGCCGGCGCGCTGCCCGGGATCGCCGACTTGATGTGGATCGAGCCGCGCGAGTCGGGCCGGCACTGGCCGATCACCACCGTCATGCCGGGCTCGCGCTCGAGATCACGCTTCTGCGCCGTATCGTAGCTGGCATGCGCCATGTGGAACTGCATGTCGGGGGAGTCGAGGCCCGGCCGGGTTCGCACGAAGCCGTAGACGACGCCGGCGGTGAGCGCGAGCGCGCCGCGGCCGGTCGTGTAGTAGCGCACCACCTCCTTCACGAGGTTGATGCCGCGCGTGCGCTCGTTCAGCGTGATCGGCAGCTTCACGCGCCAGTTCATGCGCGGCGCGAAGTGGTCGCCGTAATTCTCGCCGACGCCCTTCAGCTCGTGCTTCACCTCGATGCCGTGACTGCGCAGCAGTTCGGGCTGGCCGATGCCGGAATGCTCCAGTACGCCGGGCGACTGCACGGCGCCGCACGAGACGATGACCTCGCGCCCGCAACGCGCCTCCTTCGCCTGGCCGTGCACACTGTAGGAGACGCCGACGCAGCGCTTGCCCTCGAGGATCAGCTTGTTGACCAGCGCGTCGGTCTCGATGGTCAGGTTCGGACGCGAGCGCACAGGATCGAGGAAGGCGCGCGCCGTCGACTGGCGCTTGCCGTTCTTCATCGTCACCTGGAAGTAGCCGAAGCCCTCCTGGTTGCCGTTGTTGTAGTCGGCGTTCTTCGGATAGCCGCTCGCCTCGGCCGCATCGATGAAGGCGTCGCACAGCTCGTGCGTGTCGCACATCTGCGCGACGTTCAGCGGACCGCCCCGGCCACGGCTGTCGTCGCCGCCCGGCTCGTAGTTCTCGGACTTCCTGAAGTAGGGCAAGACCTGTGAATAGGACCAGCCACGATTGCCGAACTGCCCCCACGTGTCGTAGTCGAGCGGCTGGCCGCGCACGTAGAGCATGCCGTTGATCGAGCTCGAGCCGCCGAGCGTGCGGCCGCGCGGACAGGGGATGCTGCGCCCGGCCACGCCCTCTTCCGGCTCCATCTGGAAGTTCCAGTTGAACTTGTCGTGGTTCAGAAGCTTCGTGAAGCCCGCCGGGATGTCGATCCACATCGACTTGTCGGGCGGCCCGGCTTCCAGCAGCAGGACCTTGACGTTGGCATCCTCGGTCAGGCGATTGGCCAGCACGCAGCCGGCGGACCCGCCGCCCACGATGATGTAATCCCAATTGGCCATGGCGTTTGTCTCTCCCTTTTCGGGAGACAGTCTAGCGCGTCTGTAACGCGGCGCGACCCCAGTTCATGCTCCTCTCCGTGCACTCGGTGGAGGAGAGGGGCTTTTCATCTAGCGCAGATGACACGAAACCTGATGCCCCGGTGCGATTTCGCGCAGCGAAGGAACTTCGACCTTGCAGCGCTCCACCGCATAGGGGCAGCGCGTGTGGAAATGGCAGCCCGACGGCGGCTTCACGGGGCTGGGCACGTCGCCCTGAAGCACGATCTTCTTGCGCTTGATGGCGGGATCCGGCACCGGAACGGCGGCCAGCAGGGCTTCCGTATAGGGGTGCTGGGCGTTGGTGAAGATCGACCGCGTGTCGGCATATTCGACGATGCGGCCGAGATACATCACGGCGATCTGGTGGCTGATATGCTCGACCACCGCGAGGTTGTGCGAGATGAACAGGTAGGAGAGCCGGCGCTCCGCCTGTAGTTCCATCAGGAGGTTGATGACCTGCGCCTGGATGGAAACGTCGAGCGCCGAGACCGGCTCGTCGCCCACGATCAGCTTCGGTCCCAGCGCCAGGGCGCGGGCGATGCCGATGCGCTGCCGCTGCCCGCCCGAGAACTGATGCGGATAGTTGCTCATCTGCGCCGGACGGAGACCGACACGGGCGAACAGGGCGGACACCTGCTCCTGGCGCTCCTTGGCGTTGGCGACGCCATGGACCAGCAGCGGCTCACCCACGATGTCGCCCGCGGTCATGCGCGGATTGAGGGACGAGAACGGATCCTGGAAGATGATCTGCATCTGCCGCCGGTAGGGCCGCAGCTCGGCCTTCGACAGGCCCATGATCTCCTTGCCCTCGACCTTGATCGAGCCCGAGGTCGGCTCGACCAGGCGCATCGCGGCGCGGCCCGCCGTGGTCTTGCCACAGCCCGACTCGCCCACCAGGCCGAGCGTCTCGCCAGCGCCCACGGTGAAGGTGACGCCATCCACGGCATAGACCTGGCCGACCGTGCGGCGCAGCAGGCCCTTCTTCACCGGGAAGTGCTTCTTGAGGTCCTTGACCTCGATGACGGGGGGATTTGCGCTAACCATGTGTGTGCCAGCAGGCGGCCCAGTGACCGGGCTGCTTCTCCTCGTAGGCCGGACGTTCGCTGCGACACTTCTCGTCCGCCCTGTTGCAGCGGGGCGCGAAGGCGCAGCCGGGCGGCAGGTCGAACAACGGTGGCACGATGCCGGGAATTTCCTGCAGGCGCTCGTTGGAGCGATCAGTCTGCCCGCGCATCAGGTCGAGGCGCGGGATCGAGTTCATCAGGCCGACCGTGTAGGGGTGGAGCGGCCTGGCGAACAGCTCGCCCACGGTCGCTTCCTCGACCTTGCGGCCGGCATACATGACGATGACCCGGTGCGCGGTCTCGGCCACGACGCCGAGATCGTGCGTGATCAGCAGGACCGCCGCGCTGAACTCGCGCTGCAACTCGACGATCAGCTCCAGGATCTGCGCCTGGATGGTGACGTCGAGCGCGGTCGTCGGCTCGTCGGCGATCAGCACCTTGGGATTGCAGGCCAGCGCCATGGCGATCATCGCGCGCTGGCGCATGCCGCCCGAGAGCTGGTGCGGATACTCCTTCGCGCGTTGCGCCGGCTCGGGGATGCGGACCAGCTCCAGCATCTCGATCGCCCGCTTCATCGCCTGCTTGCGGTCCATGTCCCGGTGCAGGATCAACGCCTCGGAGATCTGCTTGCCGATCGTCATCACCGGGTTGAGCGACGTCATCGGCTCCTGGAAGATCATCGAGATCTCGTTGCCGCGCACGTCGCGCATCTCCTCCTCGGAGATTTTCAGCAGGTCGCGGCCGGCCAGCTTGATCGAGCCCGACACGATGCGTCCGGGCGGGTCCGGGATCAGCCGCATCAGCGAGAGCGCAGTCATGCTCTTGCCGCAGCCTGATTCACCGACGATGGCCAGCGTCTCGCCCGCGGCGACCTCGAAGTCGACGCCGTCGACCGCCTTGACGATTCCCTGGCGCGTATAGAACCACGTGCCGAGATCCGACACTTCCAGAAGAGAACTCATGTCCGCTGTCTCGGGTCGAGGATGTCGCGCAGGGCGTCGCCCAGCAGGTTGGTGCCGAACACCGTGAGGCTGATGGCGACACCGGGGAAGATCACGAGCCACGGCGCCGTGCGAACGTACTCCGCTGCCGATTCCGAGAGCATGCGGCCCCATGACGGATAGGGCTCCGGGATGCCGAGGCCGAGGAAGGAGAGCGACGCCTCGGTCAGGATTGCCGAGCCGAGCTGCGCCGTGCCCAGCACGATCAGCGGCGCCAGCGTGTTGGGCAGGACGTGCCGAACGGCGATGCGGATCTCGCCCATGCCGATGGCCCGGGCGGCCTCGACGAAGGGCTGCTCGCGCAGCGACAGGGTACTCGACCGCACGACGCGGGCCACGCTGGGCACCAGCGGGATCGCGATCGCGATGATCGTGTTCTCCAGCGACGGTCCAAGAGACGCTGCCATGACCAGCGCCATCACCAGGAGCGGCAGCGACTGCATGATGTCCATCAGGCGCTGGGTCGCGAGATCGAGCCAGCCGCCGATGAAGCCTGACATCAGGCCGATGACCACGCCCAGGGTGCCGCCCAGCAGGGTGGCGCCGACGGCGACGGCGAGCGAGATGCGCGCGCCGTAGACGATGCGGCTGAACATGTCGCGGCCCATGAAGTCCGCGCCCAGCCAGTAGGTTCCGCCCGGTGTGGCCAGGGAGGCCCGCGAGTTGGTCGACAGCGGATCGTGTGGTGCGATGACGTTGGCGAACAGCGCCGTCAGCACGAAGAGCAGCACGAGGATCGCTCCCACCGCGCCCAGCGGATAGCGCCGGGCGAGGAAGCCGGCCTGGCTCCAGAAGCCCGATACATTGGCGCCGGCCTTAGCGAGCGCGGCATCATGGTCGATGACAGCCATGGGTGCCCTCAGTCCGCGTACTTGATGCGAGGGTCGAGCGCCATATAGGCCATGTCGACCAGGAAATTGACGACGACCACGCAGAAGGCGATCAGCATCACCAGGTTCTGCACGATCGGGTAGTCGCGCCACAGGATGGCCTCGACGAGGAAGCGTGCCACGCCCGGAATGTTGAACACCGTCTCGGTCACGATCAGGCCGCCGACGAGGAACGCCGCCTCGATGCCGATGATGGTGACGACCGGCAGCAGCGCGTTGCGAAGCGCGTGCACGTAGTTGACCGTGGTCTGGGACGCGCCCTTGGAGCGCGCCGTCCGGATATAGTCCTGCCGCAGCACCTCGAGCATGGAAGATCTCGTCAGGCGCATGATCAGGGCCGAACTTCGGAAACCGACGGCAGCCGCCGGAATGCTGAGCAACAGCATCTCGTCGATGAAACTTCGTGGCTCGTTCGTGTAGATCGGGATCATGCCGAACCACTGGACCGACGCCATGAGGATCAGCAGGCCGAGCCAGAAGGAGGGAAGCGACAGTCCGCTCAGGCTGATGATGCGCAGCAGATAGTCGATCGCCGAATTCTGGCGGACGGCGCTGATGACGCCGAGCGGCACGCCGAGGATGACCGAGAAGAAGAGCGCGAGGCCCGCCAGCTTGGCGCTGATCGGGATGCGCGGCGCGATCTCCTCGAGGGCCGGCCGCTCCGATACGTAGGCGAAGCCCAGGTCGCCGCGCACCAGACCGCCGATCCATTGCAGGTACTGATCGAAGATCGGCCGGTCGAGGCCAAGTTCGCGGGCGATCTTGGCCTTCTCCTTGGGATCGGCGATGCCCGCCGAATCCACCAGGATGTCGGCAATGTTGCCTGGCACCAGGCGCAGCATGACGAAGATGAGTACCGACATCCCGAAGAGAGTCAGAACCATCAACAGTACGCGGCGGGTAAGATACGCTCCCATCCTCGTCGTGCCTCCGTACGGTCAGGCGTTACTTGTCGAGCCAGACGTCTTCGAGACGCCAGCCGTTGTAGATGCTGTTGTGCTGCAGGACGAGATTCTTCACGGCCGGCGCCCAGCAGGTGTTCGCGACGCCATGCGTGATCGGCGGACGGGCCGCGTCCTTGAGCAGAGCCTGCTCGATCTTCGTCACCATGGCCTTGCGCTTGTTCACGTCGGTCTCGGCGGACTGCTCGTCGATCATCTTGTCGATCTCGGGGTTCTTGTACGCCGTGTAGTTGCGGTCCGACGTGCTGTAGAAGTTCTCGTAGAAGACGCCGTCCGGATCGTCGAGGCCGGCGCCCGTCAGGTTCATGCCGACCTGGTAGTTCTTCTGCTGGATCTTGTTGTACCAGATCGTGGTGTCGATCGGCTCCAGCTCGGCCTCGATATAGATCTGCTTCAGCTGGTCGATGAGGATGACGGCCGGGTCGCGATAGATGGCGATGTTGCGGGTGGCCACCTTGATCTTGAGCGGCTTGTCGGGACCGTAACCCAGTTCCTTCATGAGTCCGCGCGCGACCACGCGGTTCTTCTCGATGTCGGTCCCGAAGCCGGGAAGATTCTGCAGTTCGTCCTGCGTCTTGCCCCAGACG
>CAIYWM010000203.1 GCA_903929895.1 uncultured Alphaproteobacteria bacterium | reverse complement strand
CGACCAGGCGGCCGCCGCCCGATCCGCCGTCGGGGCCCATGTCGAGCACCCAGTCGGCGGTCTTGATGACTTCGAGATTGTGCTCGATCACCAGCACCGTGTTGCCGGTCTCGACCAGGCGATGCAGCACTTCCAGCAGCTTGCGCACGTCCTCGAAATGCAGGCCGGTGGTCGGCTCGTCGAGGATGTAGAGCGTACGGCCGGTGGCGCGGCGTGACAGTTCCTTGGCGAGCTTGACCCGCTGCGCCTCGCCACCCGACAGGGTCGTCGCCTGCTGGCCGATATGGATGTAGCCCAGACCGACCTGCTGGAGCGTCAGCAGCTTGTCGCGGATGACCGGCACCGCCTTGAAGAACTCGCAGCCCTCGTCGACGGTCATGTCGAGCACGTCGGCGATCGACTTGCCGCGGAACACGATCTCGAGCGTCTCGCGGTTGTAGCGCTTGCCCTTGCAGACGTCGCACTCGACATAGACGTCGGGCAGGAAGTGCATCTCGATCTTGATGACGCCGTCGCCCTGGCAGGCCTCGCAGCGGCCGCCCTTCACGTTGAAGGAGAAGCGGCCGGGCTTGTAGCCGCGCTCGGTCGATTCCGGGAGCTGGGAGAACCAGTCGCGGATCGGCGAGAAGGCGCCGGTGTAAGTCGCCGGGTTCGAGCGCGGCGTGCGGCCGATCGGCGACTGGTCGATGTCGACGATCTTGTCGAGATGATTGACGCCCTCGAGCGCGGCATGCGCACCGGCATGTTCGCGCGCATTGTTCAGCCGCTTGGCCAGCGCCTTGTAGAGCGTCTCGACTATCAACGTGCTCTTGCCGCTGCCCGACACCCCGGTGACGCAGGTGAAGGTGCCGAGCGGGATGCTGGCCGTCACGTTCTGGAGATTGTTCTCCTTCGCGCCCTTCAGGGTCAGCCAGCGTCCGTTCTTCGGCGGCGGCTCGCGCCGCACCTTGGGAATCGGGACCTGGCGGAAGCCGGAGAGATACTGGCCGGTGAGGCTCGCGGTGTTGCCCATCACCTCCTCGGGCGTGCCCTGGGCGACGACGGTGCCGCCGAGCGCGCCGGCGCCGGGGCCCATGTCGACCAGATAGTCGGCGGCACGGATCGCATCCTCGTCATGCTCGACCACCAGCACCGTGTTGCCGAGGTCGCGCAGGCGCGTCAGCGTCTTCAGCAGGCGGTCATTGTCGCGCTGGTGCAGGCCGATCGACGGCTCGTCGAGCACGTACAGCACGCCGGTCAGGCCGGAGCCGATCTGGGAGGCGAGGCGAATGCGCTGGCTCTCGCCGCCCGACAGCGTGCCCGACGTGCGATTGAGGGTCAGGTAGGACAGGCCGACATTGTCGAGGAAGCCCAGCCGCTCGTTGATCTCCTTCAGGATGCGGGCGGCGATCTCGCGCTGCTTGGCCGTGAGCTTGGGATCGAGCGCCAGGAACCACTTCACCGCCTCGCCGATCGAGAACTCGGTGGTCTGGCTGATGTTGAGGCCGGCGATCTTGACCGCGAGCGCCTCGGGCTTGAGGCGGGCGCCGTTGCAGACCTCGCACTTGCTCTCGTGCTGGAAACGCTCGAGCTCCTCGCGCACCCAGGAGGAATCGGTCTCCTTCCAGCGGCGGTCGAGGTTGGGGATCACGCCCTCAAACGGCTTGGTCGTCTGGTACTGGCGGATGCCGTCGTCATAGCGCATGGCGATCGACTCGCTGCCGCTGCCGTAGAGGATGGTGTCGCGCACCTTCTTCTGCAGGTCGCGCCACGGCACCGAGGTCTTGACCTTGAAGTGCTTCGCGATGCTCTCGAGCGTCTGCATGTAGTACTGGCCCGACGAATCGGCCCAGGGCGCCACCGCACCTTCCGAGAGCGAGAGCCGGTCGTCCGGTATAACCATCTCCGGATCGAAGAACATCTTCACGCCCAAGCCATCGCAGGAAGGGCAGGCCCCCTGCGGCGCGTTGAAGGAGAAGAGGCGCGGCTCGATCTCTTCGATGGTGAAGCCCGAGACCGGGCAGGCGAAGCGGGCGGAGAAGACCGTGCGCTCGCCGTTGTCGGCGTTCTCGGCGATGGCCAGGCCCTCGGCGAGGGTCAGCGCCGTCTCGAGCGAATCGGCGAGGCGGTTGCCGAGATCGGGCTTCACGACGATGCGGTCCACGACCACGTCGATGTCGTGCTTGAACTTCTTGTCGAGTGTCGGGGCCTCGGCGATCTCATAGAGCTTGCCGTCGACCTTGACCCTCTGGAAGCCCTTGCGCAGCAGCTCCTGCAGTTCCTTGCGGTACTCGCCCTTTCGGCCGCGCACGATCGGGGCCATCAGGTAGAGGCGCGTGCCCTCCGGCATCGTCTTGATACGGTCGACCATCTGGGAAACGGTCTGGCTCTCGATCGGCAGGCCGGTGGCCGGCGAGTAGGGAACCCCGACCCGCGCCCACAGCAGGCGCATGTAGTCGTGGATCTCGGTCACCGTGCCGACGGTCGAGCGCGGATTGCGCGACGTGGTCTTCTGCTCGATCGAGATGG
>CAIYWM010000202.1 GCA_903929895.1 uncultured Alphaproteobacteria bacterium | reverse complement strand
TCGGCGGCCTTGGGCGAGACCATCATGCCGGCGCGATCGGTGAGCTGCGCCAGCAGCGGCGAGAAGGGCTCCTTGAGGTCGAGCTTGATGGTCGCGGGATCGACGACCTCGATGGAAGTGATGGAGGCAAGCTCGGGCCTGCGGAACGAGCCCTTCATATTGAGGTGGCGTTCCAGACTGTACTTCGCGGCGGCCGCGTCGAACGTCTCGCCGTCATGGAACTTCACGCCGGGGCGCAGCTTGATGATGACGGTCTTGCCGTCGGCCGAGGTCTCGTGGCCCAGCGCCAGCTGCGGCACGATCGCGAGTTTCTCGTCGATGTCGAACAGCTTGTCGCAGATCGAGGAGAAGACGATGCGCCCGACATAGGTGCGGGCCAGTGTTGGATCGAGCACGTCTGGATCCTCGGCGAGACCGACGCGCAGGTTGCCCTGGGCGGCCGCGCCGGACAGGGCCAGGCCCATGAACGTGGCGGCCAGCGCCAGGCGATGAAACGTCTTCTTCATGTTGCCTCCGTTTGCGTTGTGACGAACGCCGCCTGCAGGCGGGCCAGTCGCATGCGGTCTTGATCATTGCCCGTTCCCTCGACGAGCGGGGGTGCGGGAGGAAGGTCGGGCCACCACGGGCAGGCGGTGGCATGACCAGCGCCGTCATCGGTCAGTTCCGGCACATCGATCTTGCACGATTCGCGGGCGTAGATGCAGCGCGTATGGAAACGGCAGCCCGGCGGCGGGTTCATCGCGCTCGGGATGTCACCTTCGAGCAGGGCGCGCTCTCTGACCACCGTCGGGTCGGGCAGCGGCACGGCCGACAGAAGCGCCCGCGTATAGGGGTGTTGCGGGTTGCGGAAGAGCTCGTCGGTCGTCGCGGTCTCCACGATCTTGCCGAGATACATCACGGCGATGCGGTCGGCGATGTGCTTCACGACCGCGAGATCGTGGCTGATGAAGACATAGGCGAGACCGAAGCGCGCCTGCAGGGAGCGCATGAGATTGACGACCTGAGCCTGGATCGAGACGTCGAGCGCCGAGACCGGCTCGTCGGCCACGATCAGCTTCGGCTCGACGGCGAGCGCACGCGCGATCGCCAGCCGCTGGCGCTGACCGCCGGAGAATTCGTGCGGGTAGCGACGGGCGTGCTCGGGCCGCAGGCCGACCAGTTCCAGCAGTTCGCCGACCCGCGCGCGTCGCGCCGACTCCGACGCGGCGAGCCCGTGCAGCATCAGGGGCTCGCCCAGCATGGCGCCCACGGTCATGCGCGGATTGAGCGAGGCATAGGGATCCTGGAAGATCACCTGCATATGCCGCCGCTGGGCCCGCATCCGCGACTCTGGGAGGCGGAGAAGGTCCTCGCCTTCGAAGCGGACGCTGCCGCCCGTCGGTTCGATCAGGCGCAGCACCAGGCGCCCGACCGTCGATTTGCCGCAGCCCGATTCGCCCACGATGGCCAGCGTTTCACCAGCGTCGACATGGAAGGCGACACCATCGACGGCACGGACATGGCCGGAGACGAGGCCGAAGGCACCGCTCCTCGCCGGGAAGTGCTTCTGCAACCCCTGAACCTCGAGCAGAGCGCCGCTCATGCCACGACCTGAGAGAGCGGGGCACGTCGGCAGCGCGAGAGGTGGCCCGGCGCGACTTCCACCAGCGCCGGCGGTGCGGCCACGCATTCCGGCTCGACGAAGGGGCAGCGGGCGGCGAAGCGGCAGCCGGGCGGCGGGCGGGTCATGTCGGGCACGCGACCCTCGATCGAGGGCAGTCGCTCACGCTTCTCGTCGAGCCGCGGGATCGAGCCCAGCAGCCCGACCGTATAGGGATGCTCCGGTCGTGCGAACAGGTCGCGGACGGCGGCGCGCTCGACGATCTGGCCCGCATACATCACGGCCACGTCGTCGGCCATCTCTGCCACCACGCCGAGATCGTGGGTGATCAGGATGATCGCGGTCCCCGTGTCGCGGCGCAGGCCGCGCATCAGGTCGAGGATCTGCGCCTGGATGGTGACGTCGAGTGCCGTCGTCGGCTCGTCGGCGATCAGGAGCTGCGGCCCGCAGGCCAGCGCCATGGCGATCATGGCGCGCTGGCGCATGCCGCCGGAAAGCTTGTGCGGATAGTCGTCGATGCGCTTCTCGGGCGAGGGGATGCGCACCAGCGTCAGCACTTCGATGGCGCGCGCCCGCGCCGCCGCCTTGTCGAGGTCCTGGTGCCGCTGGATCGCCTCGATGATCTGGTCGCCGATCGTGTAGGAGGGATTGAGGGAAGTCATCGGCTCCTGGAAGATCATGGCGAGCTGCGCACCGCGCAGGTCGCGGAGCAGATGCGCATCGAGAGTCAGCAGATCGCGCCCCTCGAACACGACCTGGCCGCCGACCTTAGAATTCTCCGGCGGCAGCAGGCCCATGATGGCGAGCGACGTCACGCTCTTGCCGCAGCCCGACTCGCCCACCAGGCCGAGTGTCCGGCCTCGGCCCAGAGCCAGATCGATACCGTCGACGGCGTGGACGACGCCATCGTCGGTGGCGAAGTCCACCGTCAGTCCTCTCAGTTCCAGCAGCGCTTCGCTCATCGATACGCGGTCACACCGCACCTCCCCATTCAAATGGGGAGGTGTTGGCGTCATACGCCGACGGAGGGGTCAGATTCGTCGGACCAAAGAAGATGACCCCTCCGACCCTGCGGGCCACCTCCCCATTTGAATGGGGAGGAGAAAAAGGGGTGTTTCTCATCATCGGCCCGCCGCGTAGCCCTGCATGCCGCGCGGATTGGCGGCGGCCTTGCGCCACGGATCGTCGCGCGTCGCGGCGGTGAGACGGCCCTCGGACCACTCGTCGTTCACCTCGACTTCGTGGCCGCGCTTCTTGAGCTCGGCCACCGTGTCCTTCGGGATACGGCCTTCGACCACCAGCACACCCGGTCGCGCTGTGCGCGGCCAGAAGGAGGAAGGGAAGTGCTCGCTGTGCCAGGCCGGCGCATCGATCGCCTCCTGCAGGTTCATGTCGCAGTGAACGTGGCGCAGGAAGTGCTGCGTGATCCATTGGTCCTGCTGGTCGCCGCCCGGCGAGCCCCAGACCATGTACGGCTTGCCGTCGCGATGGGCGAGGGTAGGGGTGAGTGTGCTGCGCGGCCGCTTGCCCGGCGCCAGCGAGCCCGGAAGGCCTTCCTCCAGCCAGAACATCTGGCCGCGCGTGCCGAGCGGAAAGCCCAGTTCGGGGATGACGGGCGAACTCTGCAGCCAGCCGCCCGAGGGCGTGGCCGAGATCATGTTGCCGTCCTTGTCGATGATGTCGAAATGGACGGTGTCGCCGTTGGTCTGGCCGACGCGGCCGACCGTGGGCTCGCCGGCGCCGCTCGACGCCACGCCCAGCCGCACGCCGTCGGCGCGGCGCAGCTTCACGACGCCGCCGAAACCGTCGACCTTGCCGGGCCGCTGCTCCATCGAGGCATGGGCCGGATCGATGAGCGCGCGGCGGTCGGCGTTGTAGGCATCTGACAGCAAAGTCTGCATCGGCACGTCGACGAAGGCGGGATCGCCGTAGAAGGCCTCGCGATCGGCATAGGCCAGCTTCAGGCATTCGACCTGCAGGTGGATGAAGTCGGGGCTGGTCGGATCCATGCCGTCGAGGTCGAAGCCCTTGAGCAGGGCGAGCTGCTGCAGGACCACCGGGCCCTGCGTCCAGGTATGCGCCTTGCAAACGGTGTACCGACCGTAGTCGTAGGTGAGGGGCGCCTCGATCGTGGCCTGCCACTTGGCCATGTCCTGACCGGTCAGCACGCCCTTGTTGGCCTTACCCGAGACGTCCATCACCTCCTGGGTACGGCAGAACTCGTCGATCGCTTCGGCGACGAAGCCCTGGTTCCAGGCCTTCCGCGCCCGCTCGATTTCGGCCTCGCGGCCGCCGCCGCCGGCCTCGGCCTCCTTGAGGATCCGGGCGTAGGTATTGCCCAGTGTGATGTTGCGGAACAGCGACATGGGCTTCGGAACATCTCCGCCCGGCAGGAACACCGCGGCCGACGTCTTCCAGTGGGTACGGAACTGCTCGGCGACGGTAGCGATGGTAGCCGTCGCCCGCTCGACGATGGCATGGCCGTTCAGCCAGTAGCCGATGGCCGGCGACAGAACGTCGGCCAGACGCATCGTGCCGTAGTCCCGCAGGACCAGCATGTAGGCATCGAAGGTGCCCGGAATGCAGGCAGGCAGCAGACCCGTGCCGGGAATGAGGTCGAGCCCGAGCCCCTTGTAATGGGCGATGGTCGCGCCGGCCGGCATCGGCCCCTGACCGCACACGACCTCGGTCTTGCCGCGGCGGACGTCGTGCAGGATCAGGGGGGCGTCGCCGCCCGGACCGCAGAGATGGGGTTCGACCACCTGCAGGGTGAAGGCGGTGGCCACGGCCGCGTCGAAGGCGTTGCCGCCCCGTTCGAGGATGCCCATGCCGACTGCCGTCGCGATCCAGTGCGTCGAGGTAACGACGCCGAACGTGCCGACGATCTCGGGGCGCGTGGTGAAGGGATTGGGATTGATGAGCTTCACGGTCTTCTCCTCGCGCGAGCGGCGTGGAGTGACCTTAAAGCCCGTAGGCTCTAGCCGCCAGAGGCGGCCGGATCCGGCAGGCGCATCCAGGGCGGGGTTTCCGGCAGGATGCGCGAGTCACCGGCTGTGAGCACGGACCCGTTGCCGCGCGCCGCATCGAGCCGCAGCATCGCCAGCGCGCGATCGCCCGTGCCGGAACGCAGTTCACCCACTTCCTCGCCGTCGCGAAGCACTGGTGTGCCCGGTTCGGGCAGCGTGCCCTCGACCTTGACCGGGAACAGGCGCTTCTTGATCAGGGCGCGGTACTTGGTGCGCGCCGTCAGCTCCTGGCCCATGTAGCAGCCCTTCTTCCAGTCGACGCCATTCAGTTCGTCGAAGCCGTTCTCGAGCAGCAGCGCTTTCTCGACCTGGAGATCGCGGCTGCCGTCGGGTACGCCCAGCGGCAGGCGCAGCGCGTCATAGGCGGCAAGGGGCGCTGCGGCGAAGCCGCGGGCCGAAAGAAGCGTCGCTGCCTGTCCCGTCGGGGCGATCACGCGGACGCCCAGCATCCCGAGTCGGGGATCGTCGAACGACACCGTCCCCTCGATGCCGAATGCCTTGGACGCATCGTCGCCGAATGCCGCGGCGACTTCGAGCGCGGCGCCCAGATCCTCGACGGTGACCTTGGAGCGCAGTGTGTACATCTTGAGTTTCTTCGCGAGAGCCGGCGCCCTCTGGCGTTCGGTCTCAAGGAAGAACGTGTCGTTGCCAGCATCGGCCACGAACATGTCGTTGAGGAACCGTCCCTGCGGCGTGAGGAGCGCGGCCCAGATGGCACGACCAGGCGCCACTTTCCTCGTGTCGTTGGAGATGAGCCCCTGCAGGAACTCGACGCGGTCGGCACCCGCGACGGAAATCACACTGCGATGGGTCAGGAGGCTGAAAAAGGACGGCATGGTGTAGAGTTGGGGGCCGTTCCGATACTTGGCAAGCATCTCATAGCCACAGATGAAATGGGGACAATCGCCGAGCAGAGGCAACGCCTCTCAGCGATATACGCGCTCCCGCCGTCGAACCTCTTCCGGGAAGTCGCGCTGCATCGTCGTGGCGCGATGGCTTGGCCAGGCGAACAGGCTGCAATCCACTCCCAGTTCGCTCAACCTCGCAATTGCTTCGTCGCGAATCGCCGGGTCCGCAAGGCTGTCCTGCTCGGTATCCCCCGACGGGCGCATGTGGCTGTCCTGACCGTTGCGGGTACCGTCGAGCGAGCTGCCACGCTTGTCCTCGATGGCGCGCATATGTTCCTTCCGCACCAGTCGCGCAGCGGCGGGCAGCATCGGCCACTCACGCCGCATGCCGCAGAAATGGTCGAGCAAATCCGTCGCCGTTTCGACCGGTCGGTCGATCAGGTGTTCATACGGGATCATCTTCACCAGTTGGGGATACCGCTCAGCCTGGAGCTGATAGGAAATGAACTGGCGCGCATAGGAGATCAGCGCTGCATCGAACAGGTATTCCCGGAAGGACATGTCGGCGACCGGACGGCCTCGGAACAAGTGGTAGGCCGGATTTACGTGTGCCTGGCAGTAGCGGAAATAGGAGAAGGCCTGGTCGACGGGATTTCGGTAGACGAGGGCGATCGGCGCTCCCTGTCCCTTGCGTGCCGCCCGATCCATCGCCGATACCCGGACGGGGGCATAGTCGTAGCTCGCCAGATCCACGGGGGTATGCCGATAGCTCTTTTCTTCGTGGAAACAGTCGTACCCGGGCACGTGGAAGGACGTCCGCCGCCACCAGTGCGTTGCCGGGACCATATTGTGGAAGCCGGGGCACACCGTATGTCCGATGAACATGTGCTCGTCCGGGAGGGTCCCGCCCACTCGAAACAGCGGACCGCCCCTGAAGCGATTGAAGTCGAAGGCAGCGCCCTGTGGATCGCCGACGACTTCGCCGGTCAGGAGATCGTCAAGTCGGCCGCCCTGCTCGAGATGGCATACGAAGGCGAAAAAATAGCGAAGGAACCAGGTGCCCGAACGCGGCACGGTCGACAGGACGGGAAGGCGATAAGTTCCGAACATGCAAAACGATACGCAGAAAGCGCCCTCTATCTCCCCATAGCTTAACCTACAATTTACCTTAATCCGGCCTGAAGCAATCCGGGTTTTTTTGCACGTCATTTTCAGCGTCGGTGCAAGTCTCTCTGGGGGGATTTGTATGAATTGCGGGACAGCGCCAGCATGAACGTGGGTTTGACATGGATCTGCTTGCCGACGTCCCGCCCTGCCGCTCCGGGAACTGGTGGGCGGGCAGCGAAACGGGGCTTTCGTTGACACTGTTTGAGTGTTGGCGGTCTTGCTACAGAGCAGCTTCGTTCCGACTGGGGGCTTTCCATGACTTTCCGTGCGCTTGTCTTGACTCAGGGTGCCGACCGAAAGGTCGCCGGCGCCATCGAAACCCTGCCCGAGGACAAGCTGCCGGCGGGTGACGTCGTCGTCGCAATCGACTATTCGACGCTCAACTACAAGGACGGCCTGGTGCTCACGACCGGCGGTGGATTGGTCAAGACCTGGCCCCACGTCGGTGGCATCGACTTTGCCGGCACGGTCGAGACGTCGGAGAACGCCGCGTTCAAGGCGGGCGACAAGGTCGTGTTGAACGGCTATCGCGTCGGAGAACTGCATTGGGGCGGCTACGCGACGAAGGCGCGCGTGAAAGGTGACTGGCTCGTCAGGTTGCCGGACTCCCTCTCGACCCGGCGAGCAATGGCGATCGGCACGGCGGGCTACACCTCCATGCTTTGTGTGATGGCTCTCGAGAAGCACGGGATCGACCCGGCGAAAGGCGAGATCCTGGTTACCGGGGCTGCCGGCGGGGTCGGCTCGGTCGCGGTCGCCATCCTGGCCAAGCTTGGCTACGCGGTGGTCGCGGCGACCGGGCGGCCACAGGAAGGCGAATACCTCAAGTCGCTCGGCGCCACGACCATCATGGACCGCAAGGAACTGACCGAGGCGCCGGACCGGCCGCTGCTCGGCGAGCGCTTCGCTGGCGTCGTCGATACCGTGTCCGGCGTGATGTTCGCCCGGGCGCTGGCACAGGTGAAGTACGGCGGTGCAGCGGCGGTCTGCGGTCTCGCCGCGGGCCCTTCGTTCCCCGGCTCGATCCTGCCCTTCATCCTGCGCGGCGTGTCGGTCTACGGCATCGACTCGGTGATGCTGCCGAAGGCGCCGCGCGAGGAGGCGTGGCGCCGTCTCGGGAGCGACCTGCCGCTCGACAAGCTCGACAGCACCGTGAGCGAGGCGGGCCTGGGCGATCTGATGGCTCTCGCCCCCAGGATCCTCAAGGGAGAGGTCCGCGGTCGCGTGGTTGTCGACGTGAGCAAATAACGGCGCCACGTCAACCATCCCGCTCCGAAGTCGGCCTGCAGCAGCGGCAAGCGCATGGCGTTCGACGGCGGTCGTCGCTAGAACAGTGCCTCGACGCGCCGCGCTGCAAAGACCGGGGGAACGGGTGAAGTGACTCTCGATGACGATGTTGCGGCGCTGGTCGGTACGGCGGCCGCGGTGGCGCACGTCGCCATTGCGGTAGCCGTCACGGTCCATGTCCTGCTTTACAAGCGCAGCGTAGGCGCCGCGGTTTCATGGATCGGCATCGCCTGGCTCTCACCTTTCCTGGGGGGCCTGCTCTACGCGATCATGGGCATCAACCGCGTCAAGCGGCGAGCCCAAAGGCTCAAGCGACAACATCTGCCGCTCGCCGGGGCTGGCGCCACGGCCACTGTGACAAGGGATTCGCTGACGCCGCTGGAATACGCAGTCGGGCGGGTGACGGGCCTGGCGTCGAAGCCGGGTAACCTCGTCGAGATGCTGCACAGCGGGGACGAGGCCTACCCCCGCATGCTCGAGGAGATCGCCGGGGCGAAGACGACCGTCGGACTCTGCAGCTACATCTTCCGCGACGATTCGGCCGGCGAGAAATTCCATGAGGCCCTGATCCAGGCCCAGCAGCGCGGCGTGAAGGTGCGCGTCCTGATCGACGGGGTCGGTGGCGGTTACTTCTGGTCGGGCACCTACAACCGGCTGCGCAAGGCCGGCGTCCCGGTCGCACGTTTCCTGCACTCGTATTTCCCCTGGCGCACGCCGTTCGTGAACCTGCGCAATCACCGCAAGCTGCTGGTCATCGACGGTCGTGTGGCCTTCACCGGCGGGCTCAACATCGGAGCGGAAAACGTCGTTGCCGGGAACCCGGCCCATCCCGTGCGCGACACGCATTTCCGCATCGAGGGCCCCGTGGTCGAGCAGCTCACCGATGCCTTTGCCGACGACTGGCAGTTCACGACGGGCGAACAACTCGACGACGACTGGTTTCCGCGGCTCGAGCCGGTCGGGACGGTGTTGGCGCGCGTCGTGCCCTCCGGCCCCGACGAGGACATGGAACAGATCGAGTTCGTGACGCTGCATGCCATTTCTTGCGCGCGCGAATCGATCCGTGTCGTGACACCCTATTTCCTGCCGGGCGAGCCGCTCACCATGGCGCTGGGCCTGGCCGCGATGCGCGGTATCACGGTCGACATCCTGCTGCCCGAGAACTCCAATCACGCGATCCTGGACTGGGCGAGGCGCGTGCCGCTTCGACCGTTGATCGAGGCGGGGTGCCGCGTCTGGATGATGCCGGCGCCGTTCGATCATTCGAAGCTCATGACGATCGACGATTCCTGGTCATTCATCGGCAGCGCCAACTGGGACACGCGCAGCTTCCGCCTGAATTTCGAGCTGAACGTCGAGCTGCACGACGCGGACTTCGCACGGCAGATCGTCGCGTCGAAGAAGCCGCAGCGCTGCCTGACCCTTGCCGAGATCGACGGCGACCCCTTGCCGATCCGCCTGCGCAACAGCGCGGCGCGGCTGTTGCAGCCCTACCTGTAGAAGCCTCGTGGGCGGGCCTTGGGGAGCGGCAATGGCCCTTCCGCGGCCGAGTTGCTGTCGGCGACACGCAGTTCGAGCCGGATGGGCCGATGGTCCGAGGGGCCGAAGTCCAGCGCATCGGCCATGCTGCACACGAGCCTGTGGGCGAGGCAGCGGTCGAGCCGGACCGGCATGACGTTGCCGGAGAGGTGAGTGGGCTCGCGCGGGCCGACATCGGCGAAGCCGGGCAGGAAGACCGGGCCGACGGCATTGTAGTCGCCGATGATGGCCGAGGGTTTGCCCTGCAGCGCCGCGGCGATGCGGGCGAGCTGGCGGCGGTTGAGCAGCTGGCCGTGCGAGAGGTGAACGTTGGCGAAGGTG
Source organism: uncultured Alphaproteobacteria bacterium (assembly GCA_903929895.1). Lineage (GTDB taxonomy): Bacteria > Pseudomonadota > Alphaproteobacteria > Reyranellales > Reyranellaceae > Reyranella. The sequence continues at coordinate 1,314 of CAIYWM010000202.1, read as the reverse complement.
ATCTCGTCCATCTGGATGATCTGCGCGCGCCGCCGCGGCAGCCTTCCGGGAAGCCGCGAGGCCGGCAGCGACAGGGCAACCGGGCGGGGAATATGGGTCGGACTCCAGACGGCCAGCCCGTGGATTCGGCCCAGCCACGACAGCCGGTAGAAATGGCCGCCGACCAGCCCGGGCAGTGCCTCGATGTGCTGCGTCGCCTCCTGCATGAGCAGTATGTCGGGCTTCTGGATGGCGATCAGCTTCGCCACGTCCTCGACGGCGGCGCCGGTGAGGCGCAGCAGGTTCCAGCTTACGACCTTCACGGCTTGGCCGCCTTGTCGCGCCGGGTGCGGCGGATCCGCTCGGTCATCGGCGCCGTGCCGCCGGAGGCGGCCTGCAGCTCTGTCCTCACCGACTCGCGCCGTTCGTGGTTCGAGGCGATGACCTGGCCCATCGGCACGCCGAGGCCCACCAGCGCCGATTCGGCCAGCTGAAGGCTGGCCTCGATCGTCTCCGGAACGGCATCGGTGACGGCCAGGGTGTAGAGATGGCGGGCATGCTCGGCATCGTGGGCGCGGGCGACGATCATCACGTCCGGGCGTCGGGCTCGCACGGCGCGTACCACATCGTCGACCGCTGCCGTGTCGAGTGTGACGATCACGCCCGTCGCCTCCTCGATGCCGCAACGCTGCAGGAACAGCGCGTTGGAGGCATCGCCGAAATAGACGGGCCGGCCGAGCTTCCGCCAGCGCTCCACGCGGCCCGCGTCGCGATCGGCCGCGATGTACGAAATCGCGTGCTTCTCGAGCTGTTCGCAGACGAGCTGGCCCACCCGTCCGTGGCCGACCACGATCACGCGCTTGACGTGATCCGAGGGTGGCAGCTGCGTCGCTGGAGCATCGCCCGTCACTTGCTGCGCCACATGCCGGGCGGCGCGGCGCGCGAACAGCGACACGAAGGGGAGAGAGGCCATGGTGAGCGACACGACCGCCAGGACGCCCGCAGCGATCCCGGGGGCGACCAGGCCGTACTGCGCGGCGAGGCCGATGCCGATGAAGGCGAACTCGCCGCCGGGCGCCAGCAGCAGGCTCGTCTCGACGCTGGCAGCCCACGGCACGCCGAACAGGCGGCACAGCGGGACGAGTAGAATCGTCTTGAGGACCATCATCGCCACGAACCCGCCGACCACGATGACGGGTTCGCGCCAGATGAAGCTCAGATCGATGTGCATGCCGACCGAGAAGAAGAAGACGCCGAGCAGAAGCCCGCGAAAGGGATCGATCATTGCCTCGACGGCGCGCCGGTATTCGGTCTCGGCCAGAAGCAGCCCGGCGA
>CAIYWM010000201.1 GCA_903929895.1 uncultured Alphaproteobacteria bacterium | reverse complement strand
TCCTAATCTCCTCGGCATCAGCATGGCTCCCTGGCGCGGCTCCGTTCTGGCCTGTTGACTTTGCAGCATTGGTATTCGCTTGAACTTGAAGTTGCCCAAAACACATACATTCAATAATGACCCATAGGGCAGGTCGAGGTGTCAGTTCCGCTCCCGCTACACCCCTGCCGCCACCTTAAGCCGCCGCCACTGGCACCGCCACAGGGACCCGCCACAGGCGGTACTCCATGACGTTGTAGGCGATGGCCCTTTGGATGGCGACCGAGATGCGCTGATAGAGGCGGCACGCGATGACTGATCTCGGGGTCTTCGGGTTGGCCTTGATCTCGCGATGCTTGATCTCCTTCATGTAGACGAGGGTGCTCTTGCTGGGTGCCCCGCGGAAGTCGAACGCTGCGGCGCGGAACCTCTGCTTGTCGAGTGTGAAGCGCTCCGACGTGTACTGCGTCACCTTCTCGTCGAACGCCTGCTCGGTTGCCTTGCCCGCTTCATAAGAAGTGTTTGGTGCGGGCTCAAGTCCGAGAGTGGCGTCGACGATCGTGGCGTCAACAATGTAGCCGAGGCTGCCCGGGGGACGTACGAAGACGTCGGCACGGGACTTGGCGAACTTGGCGTCGGTCGGCACCGCCCCCGTCGTCGCCGTGACGAAGGGCTCCATGATGATGTGGGTGCCTGCGACTGATAAGCGCTCCACCGTCGCGATGGCGTTCTTGAGCGCAGTGTGGCGGAGGTTCTGGCCCCGCCTGCGGGCCTTAGAGCACTCGCTGAAGGCGTGCGCCGGCACGCTCGTGCCGATCGCCCGCTTGCAGGCCTTGCAGACAGCGTGGGGGCTGACCTCCGGGTAGAGGCGGTGGGCGAGGCCGACGCGAATCCCGAAGGCGATCCAGAACTCGGCGTTGTTGAGGACGCAGTTGGGGTCCAGGGCGCGGGCCTGCAGCCATGCGCCGGCCTTCTTCTCGCTACACTCCTCGAACTCAGCGCGGGCCTGGCGACCCGCGTCCGTGTCGGGGAATGCCGCGAGGACGTCAGCGCGCGCCACCTTAGCTAGCTGCTCGCCGATGTACGCCTGGAGTCTCGGCCGCGACGCACCGAGGACCGAGTGGAGTGTCCAGTTCTGGATCTCGGCGCAGTCGGGGAGACGCCGCTTCAGCTGCTCGATCGCGTCTAGGTGCTCGCGGACGTAGGGCAGCTCCGCAGCGTTGGGCTTGGCCGGGTCGAAGCTGGTGTCGCGGGAGAGGTCGCGCACCGTCTCGCACGTGAGCGCTGCGCTGCCCAGGAACGCTGCCAGGGAGTTGTCGACGCACGAGTAGAGCCCCATGCCGCCCAAGCGGATGCGGACGAACAGACGTGCCGCCGCGCGCTGTCGCTCGAGGTCCGACGGGTCCGTTGAGGCGATGGCGGTGAGGCCGCCCGCCTCGAACGCGGCCTTGGTTACGATCGCATCCACACGCTGTGCGTACGGGCGAATGACGCTGGGGTAGACGGTGCGGAGTAGGTGAGAGAACGTCGACGAGATGCAGAGGCGGACGATGTCGTAGAGCCCCTGGAGGGGGACTGCCTTCGACAACTTCTGCGACTGCGCCTTCAGCGCGATGACGCGCTTCGCGAGGCGCTCGAGCTCCTGCACCTTGTCCTCGAGGATGCCGTCGACGAACGCGCGCGTGCCGACAGGCGTGCCGACTGCGTCAATGCCCTGCTGGATGGGGACCTGGATCGCGGTGAAGGCGGCCACGTCTGGTTGGGTCGCCCCCGCCGGGATGTAGACTGCGCTCTTGGTCGGCTGTGCCTCGAGGTCGAGTTCATCGTGGGCGAGCACCATCAGGCGCTTGATCGTCGCGGCCACGTCCGCCGGGGGGCCGCAGACGTATGTGTCGTCCGCGAAGCAGACGATGATGACGAGCTTCGACACGTCGAGTTTGGCGTCTGTGAGCTCCTTGCGGAGTGCCTCGCGCAGGATGTTGACGACGTCGTTCAGCGCCTTC